>JACRCA010000259.1 GCA_016234425.1 Deltaproteobacteria bacterium
CATTTTTGGCCTCGCCAGGATCTACTTTGTTGTCATAAAACACTCCTTCCACTTTTCTGCCCAGCAGCCCTCCGCCGGCATTTAGATCTTTAATGGCCATCTCCGCCCCCCGTTTCAATCCCTGCCCACCTGGATAGTCCCAAGCGGAATTCACTCCGATCTTAATGGTTTGCGCTTCTGCCCCGGCAACGAGCGCAAGAATAAACGCTACCACTAACCCCAGGACTCCCAATACAAAGTTCCCTCTTTTCATAATTCCCTCCTTTTGCTTTCTTGGGCTTTCCTTGTTGCCCTATGTGCCAATTAGTAGGAATGAACTAGTACAAATACATTAATTCATGATACCCCCCACCCCACCCTCCCCCTCAAGGGGGGAGGGCGAGGGTGGGGGTGATGTAACTTCAGTTAATACGTTTGTATTAAATAAGGAGTAGTTCTAAAATTTGGGAAGAGATTCTTCACTATAAGCTTAGATCCTTTTCTAACTCTGCTTTCAGCACTCGCCTGAGAATTTTCCCAGTTGGTGTCTTGGGCAAAGAATCTCTTAGGATTTTTACATATTTGGGTATTTTATACCGTGCCAGCCGCTTCTGGCAATGAGCGATGACTTCTTCTTCCTGGATTTGAGCACCTGGTTTGGGCCGAATGGCAGCGGCAACAGTCTCTCCTTTCCGGGAGTCGGAAACTCCAAAGACCGCTACTTCCTGGACACCCGGAAAGGTATACAGGACAGCCTCCACCTCAGCAGGATAAATGTTGAACCCTCCCCGGATAATCACATCCTTCTTCCGATCCACAATATAGATATACCCGTCTTTATCCACACGGGCTAGGTCACCAGTATGAAGCCATCCATTTCGCAAAATCTCAGCAGTGGCTTCAGGATTTCCCAGGTAACCCTTCATGTTCAAGGGGCCCCGTTGGACCAGCTCACCAATCTCTCCGGGAGGCAGGGGGTTATCATTTTTATCAAAGATGGCGCATTCTAACCCGATTCCCTCGTAGGGAATGCCACAGGATCCAACTTTTCGAACCCCGGGGGGAGTGACGGTCGCGCATCCTCCTCCTTCGGTTAACCCCCAGCCTTCCACTAAGAAGCAATGAAAAGCTTTTTCCACTCGATGGTAAAGTTCCTCGGGCACAGGCGCAGCTCCCACCATTATCAGCTTGAGGCAGCTCATATCATATTTGTCTGCCACATCCACGATACTGCGGACCACGGTGGGGACGCCAAAGATATTGGAAATCCGATACCGCTCGATGAGCTGGGCTGCCTCTTCCACCTGAAACCATTCTTGCAAGACTACAAGGGATTTACGGAAAAGAGAAGCAAAAGTGATGGTATTTAAGCCGAAAATATGAGAAAGGGGAGAGGCGCATAGAACGACCATTTCCCCCAGATGGCGGAACCGGTTTCCCAATCCCTGGACGACGGAAAGAAGGTTTTTATGGGTTAGCATGACTCCTTTGGGCTCTCCGGTCGTCCCCCCTGTGAATAAAATCAGCATGACATCGTTTTCTTCCAAGTCTCCAGGGGGTGCACCTCCTTCTCCTTTTTTTAGGAAGTCATGATAAGAGAGGGTATGGCCTTCGGCCTTGTCAGATATCAGGATGACATTCTTTAGCTGCGGGAGTTGGGGCTTGATTTTCTCCACGAGTGACAAGTGGGCAGGAGAAACAAATATCAATTTGGATTGGGTTTTTTCGACTTGGGGCCGAATTTCATACTCGGTAAGGAGGGTATTGATTGGGGCGGCAATGGCCCCCGATTTGGCCACCCCGAGAAAGATCGATAGGAACTCTTTGCAATTGCCCATGTAGAGGCTTACGAGGTCGCCTTTCCTTACCCCGAATTGGGATAGAGCTGAGGCGATGGTTTCTGCTTCAGTTATCATTTCCCCATAGGTCGTTGCCTTCCCATTGAAAAAAATAGCTTGCCTTTTTTCAATCTTCTCTCCCTCGACAAAATTCTTGAAGGCATTGAAATAATCCATCTTTCCTCCATCAATTCTCTGCCTCTTTTGAGAAATATCTTTGTCTCAATTCTCGGCTAATATTCTTCGTTCCTATGACTCCTTTCTTGACGCTTGCTTATACCCCCCCCTTTTCATATTCCCGAGGGAGCTGTGTAGGTGCCATAAATCTCCTTCAGTACCCGAACCATCTCTCCCAATGTAGCGTATGCCTTTACCGCCTGAATTAGCGAGGGCATGAGATTTTCTCCGTCCTGAGCAGCTTTTCTCAAGTCAGCCAGGGCCGAAGCGACTCCCTGGGCATCCCTCTCCCTTTTGACTTGGTCCAAGCGATCAATTTGCCTCTGGCGGGTCATCGGATCGGGTTCATGAAAAGTCATTTCTTCTTCACCCTTCTCCTCTTCCGCCACAAAGCGATTGACTCCCACCAGAACACTCTCCCCCTTCTGGATCCGCATTTCTTCTTGCATGGCTTGCTGGGCTAACTGCCTCTGAATATCCCCTTTCTCGATCAGAGAGACGATCCCTCCATTTTTCTCCACCCAATCCATGGTCTCAACGATTTTGCGATCGATTTCGTTTGTCAGGGACTCAATGAAATAGGAGCCCCCCAGAGGATCAATAGTATCCGTTAGGCCTACTTCATGAATCAAGATGTTTTGAATATTCAGGGAAATCCGCGCGGTCTCCTCGGTGGGAATGGCAAAGGGTTCATCATACGCTGCTAGGAGAACAGACTGCGCCCCTCCCAAAGCCGAAGCCAAGGCGACGATCGTTGCCCGGGCAATATTATTCAAAGGCTGGCGTTTGGTCATCCAGAGTCCTCCGCCGCCTGCGGCGAACTTCAAGATCCAGGAACGAGGGTCCTTCGCCTGCAGCCGATTTTTCATAATATGGCTCCACCGCTTCCGGGCCGCCCGGTAGGTACAGATATCCTCAAACATATTCTGCCGGCTGCAGAAGAGGAAAGAAATATTTTGGGCGAATTGATCAATCCTATATCCCCGTCGCATGACTTCATCGATATAAGCAAGAGCATCGGAAAAGGTGTAAGCGACTTGTTGAACAGAGGTGGCCCCATTTTCGTGCATATGGGAACCAGCTACGCTGATAGAATTCAAACGGGGAATATGATGGATACAATATTCGATGATATCTCCGGCGATCTTTATGGATGGCTTGGGAGGAAAGATATATTGGCCCCGGGCAATGTACTCCTTTAAAATATCATTCTGAACGGTGCCCCTTAATCTTTCCGAAGGCACACCCTGTTTCTCCCCCACGGCTACATACATGGCTAAAAGGATAGCCGCGGTGGCATTGATGGTGAAAGAAGTGCTGATTTTTCCCAGGTCGATGCCTTCAAATATTTCCTCCATGTCTTTTAGCGTATCTATGGCCACCCCCACCCTTCCCACATCCGCCGCAGCTAAGGGATCATCTGAATTTAGACCAATCTGGGTAGGGAGGTCTAATGCCAGACTCAAACCCGTCTGGCCGTGTTCTAAAAGAAACCTGAATCGCTGATTTGTCTCCGCCGGATTTCCGAACCCAGCATATAACCTTCGCGTCCAGGGCTTTTTCCAATACATGTCCGGGTAGATCCCCCGGACGAAAGGAAACTGGCCGGGCTCACCGATATCTTTTTCATAGGAGAGGTGAGCAAGGTCTTTGGGGGTGTATAATTTTTTAATACGAATTCCCGAATCGAGAATAGCTTCTTCGGTATGGGCATAATCATCTTCAGGGGCCATCCCCACCCCTTTCTCCGGGCTATTCATCGTTAATTACCTCCTTTTTATGTAGAAATTTCCTTGGCTCGCGGAACATTCTCCCGGATGAAGCTTATGATATCCTCAAAAGTAGAATGAACCGAAAATATCCCATGCACGCCTAATTTCTTTAGAGGCTCAAAATCCTTTTTGGGAATGATGCCCCCCATCAAGAAGAGGACATCCCCCACTCCATTTTTTTTCAAGGCTTCGGAAACCATCCGTGCCGTCTCCATATGAGCTCCGGCCAGGCTGCTGATTCCAACGACGTCAGCGTTTTCTTGGAGGACGGCTTGAGCGACCATCTCTGGGGTATTGCGCAGCCCTGTGTAAATGACCTCCATCCCAGCATTCCGAAGCGCCATAGCTAACAATTTCGCTCCGCGGTCATGGGCGTCCAAACCCACTTTGGCGATTAGGGCTCTTATTCTGGATCTCCTTTCCATCGAATACTCCCTTTCATTTATTCTCAATATTTCCCAAGCATTTGCCTAAAGGGGAATGTTTCCATGCTTTTTGGGTGGTCGAGTCTCGATTTTATTGGCCAGCATTTCCAGAGCATGAATCAATCTTGCCCTTGTCTCGCTTGGCTCGAGGACATCATCCAGAATCCATCGCTGGGCCAGGCGCAAGGGATTGTAATATTGTTCACGATATTCCTCTATCATCTTATTGCGCAAAGCTTGCGGGTCTTGCGCCTGCTCGATCTGCTTCCGAAACAGGCTGCTAACAGCTATCTCCGCACCCATGATGGCAATTTCGGCGGTAGGCCAGGCATAGAGTTGATCTGGCCCCATGGATTTGATCCCGCACATAGCGGAAATTCCGCCTCCATAGCTCTTGCGAATAACCACCGTGATCTTTGGTACCGTGGCTTCTCCATAAGCAAAGAGCATTTTCGCCCCATGGCGGATAATGCCACTATGTTCTTGCTGCACACCAGGGAGATAGGCTGGAGTATCGACCAAGGTGATGAGTGGGATATTAAAAGAATCACAGAATCGGATGAATCGGGCGGATTTGTCAGCAGCATTTATATCGATCGAACCTCCAAGCACGCTGGGCTGATTCGCGATTACCCCGACAGATTTACCTCCCAATCTTCCTAAGCCTACGATGATATTCCGGGCAAATCCAGCTTTCACCTCTAAAAAAGAGTCAGGATCCACTATCTTTCCTATGATCTGCTTCATGTCGTAGACTTTCTTGGCATCGGTAGGAACCAGGGAATTTAAAGACTCATCCCGTTCTGGGTAATTTTCTGGCCTTTTTAACACGGGAGGAGTTTCTCGGCTATTGGCGGGGAGGTAGGATAAAATTTGCCGGATAAGCCGGAGGCAATCAGAATCATTCTTGACTAAGGAATCGACTACGCCCGTCTTTTGAAAATGGACTTTGGGACCGCCCAGTTCCTCCTTGGATATTTGCTCTCCCATGACTGCTTTAATGACCGGGGGTCCGGTAATGAACATGGTGCTCGTGTTTTCCACCATAATGATGAAATCCGTCATGGCGGGAGCATACACTGCCCCTCCCACACAAGTTCCCATGATGGCCGAGATCTGGGGAACCGATCCAGAGGCCCGGGCAGTTCGGGCGAAAATGCTTCCATAGTTATAGGCCCCGATCCCCTCTTGCATTCTGGCTCCCACAGAATCCAGTAACCCGATGATGGGAGCGCCAGTACTGACTGCCAGGTCCATGATCTGACAAATTTTTTGGGCATGGACTACCCCCACGGACCCACCTGCCACTGTAGAGTCTTGGGAAAAAATAAAGACCTGCCGGCCATCTATCTTCCCCTGTCCCGTAATGACTCCATCCCCGGGAATCTTTACCTTATCCATTCCAAAGTCCCGACACTGGTGCTCAGCAAGGGGAAAGAGTTCTTGAAAAGTACCAGGGTCTAC
>JACRCA010000254.1 GCA_016234425.1 Deltaproteobacteria bacterium
ATGTATACCGGGGAGACTGGCTTCTCCGGGTTCATGAGAACTGCTCCGGGCCCAAGGTTCTGGGGCTGGTTTTATGTAATTATTGGAGCAATTCATGTCGGCTGGCCAGGATGGGCCGCGGCATCGGCTGCTACCATCTTCGCAGCTATCGCCGGGCATGTTCCAGGTGCTGCGGATAGAGGAGCAATGCTGGCCTGGGGATATGTTAGTTTTGCGAGCGTGGTCTTAGTCTTACTATTCGGCGGGACAATCGAACGGGGGCTGGAAAAGATTTCCACCTTCATCGTTATCTGGATTGCTGTCTTCCTGGTGATCTTCAACATTGCCTTCGTGCCCGCAAGGGTCTGGTGGGATCTATTCTTAGGGTTCTTTCAATTTGGCGTGATTCCCAAGGGTGTTGACTGGTTCCTCTTAGGAGCCTTTGCCGCTTATTCCGGTGCCGGGGGCATTGGCAATATTTTTACCATGAGCTGGGTGCGGGATAAAGGTTTTGGCATGGGAAGCATCGTGGGAGCCATTCCCAGCGCAGTCGGAGGGAGAGATATTAAGCTCTCCAAAATCGGTAGCATCTTCGACCCCACAAAAGAGAGCAACATGAAAAACTGGAAGGAATGGTGGAAATACCTCTGGATGGACCAGGGGGTTGTCTGGGGGATCGGTTGCATGCTCGGCATGTACTTCTGCGTGCTGCTCGCCTATGGCATAATTCCTTTGGGGACAAAAATCACCGGGATAGCGACCGGAGCTTATCAGGCTGATTATATGATGAAATACTGGAAGCCTTTGTGGTTCCTTTCGCTTTTCACCGGCTTCTGGATTCTCTGGGGCACGCAGCTTGCGGTTGTAGATGGATACGTTCGGACAGTCACCGACATCGTCTGGTCCACCACCAAAAAGCCCCATACCTGGAAGTACGGGCAGAGGATCGTTTATTACATCGCTCTGCTTAGCTTTGCGGGCTGGGGATGTATTGCCATCAACCTGGCCCAACCATTGATGCTCATTATGATCGGGGCGAACGTTGCGGGTCTTATATTTGTGATAGCGGGCATCCATATCTTGGTGGTCAACTACAAGCACCTGCCCAAGGAACTCCACCCGCCAATCTGGAGGACGATCGTTATGATCGGCTTCGTGATCTTTTACGGGTTCTTTGTGATCATGTCGTATGGAAAGGTTTTGAAGCTGATTTAATAAACATTTTTGGTACTCTCAATCATACCCCCTCACCTTAATCCTCTCCCCCTTCAAGGGGGAGAGGGAAGGGTGAGGGGGGTGTATGGAAAAAAGGGGGCTTCGGCCCCCCCTTTTTATGCGCCAATCCACTTGCGCTTATTGGAGAGGAAATCCACTAAGAGATATTGGCCCAGGTTATTGGGGGTGGTATAGAAGGCCCGGCCACGGTTGATCCTGGATACCTGCTGCACAAACTGCATCAAGTGTGCATCCTGCCCGAGCATGAAGATATTCAGATTAATTCCTCGAGAGGCGCACTTCTTGAACTCGAGAAGGGTCTTGGCCAGGGTTTTGGGATGGGGAGGGAACTGGAAGAATATTCTCCCATTTTCGAGATGGGCGGTCGGCTCTCCGTCGGAAACCATGATGATCTGCTTGTTGGGAGCATGTTCCCGGCTGAGAAAAGATTTGGCCAGGATGAGTCCTTCTTCCATGTTGGTGTAGGGATTGTCCAGGTCCCAGTTGAGGCAGGGGAGGTCCTTGTCCTTCAGGGGCCGGGCGTAAGAAGAGAAGCCCACCAGGTACAGCCGGTCCTGGCGAAACTGAGTATGGATAAGGGTATGTAGAGCCAGGGCCACTTTCTTGGCGGCGAAGAACTTTTCATCTCGGGCCATGGAGCCGCTCATGTCCAGCATGAGAACGATAGCGGAACGAGTGCGCTTTTCTGTTTGATAGACCTCAAAATCATCGGGGCACAGGTCAAGGAGACGGGTGCTCTTTGGGCGGGGTGAAGAAAGTGCTTGACGCACGAGAGTGTTCATCAGCGTCTGGCTCAGGTTGAGGTGAAAGGGGTCTCCGAACTGGTACGGCTTGCTTTCCTCCAGCAGGAGGTTCATCCCGTTTCCCCGTAAATGTGTTTCATGATTGCCCAGAGCATCCCGGGTTAGAGAAGAAAAAATGTCCTGCAACGCTTTCTGCCCGATCTTGCGCATTCCCTTAGGAGTGAGCGAATACTTGGCCCCCAGCTTCTCGATATAACCGCTGAGCTCCAGCAGGCGGGGAATGGCCTTGAGGTTATTCCACAATTGATAGCTCTTTTCCCCTAACAATTCCCGGATCTCCTGCGCGTTGATCTTCTCCAGGTCAAGTCCCCACGATGCCCGGCGCAGCTCATTTTCCAGTCTCTCTAAGCGTTTCAGCTCCTCCATAGCCGAGGAATTCAAAGAAGAGGCACAGTCCTGGAGCCTTTGCTTGAGGCGGCGTAACTCTTCCAAAAAATCATGGATTCCCTGAAGACCTGGCGATTCCTCCCTCTCTTTCATCCCCTGCTGCTTCAACAGGTCGAGAGCCTTGCCGATGTCATTCTCACGGAGAAGAAGATCAGAGAGATGATCCAGGATCTCTTCGGCGTTCGCTCCTTGGGAGGGAATCAGTTCTTTGCCGTAAAAGTAACGATATCCGATCATGGTAATAAGAAAGTGTCAGTGTTCAGTGTGAGAGTCAAGTGTCCAATTTAAAATCTTTTTGTCCTGACACTAATCACTGACACTCACACTGTATTTTATATGAGAGTAGCACAGAAAAAGCCTAAAGAGCAAGGGATTTAAAGCCAATTGACATTTCTTTCTCGTCTGGCTTAAATTGTGCCAGGCAGATCAGTTGAAAATACAAGCTTTTAATGGCCTGCGGCCAAAGGGTGAGCGCCGCAGAATCGGCGGGAGGCGAGTCTCCATAAAAGAGACCCGCTGGATTCCGCGGAGCTTCGATTCAGCGATCCCTTATTAGGAAATGGATCCTGGCCACCTTCCCAACTGAAAAAAGTAAGTTCCGATGCCAGCCCATGAAAGAACCACTGCCTCATTCTGCAAGCGAACCCTTTGGCCGCGGGCCAAAAAAATTTCCCCGCCCATTGGTAGGAGGACGTAATGGATTTCAGCTTTACTGATGAGCAGAAAGCCTTCAGGGAACAAGTTTTGAAGTTCTCCCAAAAAGAGCTAGCTCCCCTTGCCGAGGAAGCTGACTGGAAAGGGGAATTTTGCTGGGAAGCCTGGAAGAAGATCGGCGCCTTCGGTCTCCTGGGCCTGACCTATCCGGAAGAATACGGTGGAAGCAGCTCAGATGTGGTCACGGCCTGCCTGGCCGGGGAAGCCGTGGCCTATGGTGGTGCAGAAGGTGGACTCTGCCTGGCTTGGGGCGCCCATACTTACCTTTGTGGAGATACAATATTGGTTCACGGCACCGAGGAGCAGAAGGGAAAGTACCTACCCAAGCTCTCTTCTGGAGAATGGGTAGGGGCAATGGGCCTGACCGAACCGGGGGCCGGGTCGGACGCAGCATCCATTCGCACCACAGCGGTGAGAAAAGGAGATTATTATCTGCTCAACGGGACGAAAATGTTTATAACCAACGGCCCCATTGCTGACGTACTAGTAATTATTGCTGTTACCGACAAGGAAAAGAAAACTGCGGGGATCTCGGCTTTTATCGTAGAGAAGGGATCTCCCGGTTTTTCAGTAGGGCGGGAACTGAAAAAAATGGGGGTAAAAGCCTCCACCACAGGCGAGCTGATCTTCGAGGACTGCGTGGTTCCGGCTGAAAACATTTTGCGGAAAGAAGGGGATGGATTTTTCATCGCTCTGGGAACGGTGGAGTGGGACCGCAGCACATTGATGGCCCCCTTCTTGGGAGGGTTGGAGTATGCCCTGGATGCCTGCGTCAAGTATGCTAAGGAGCGGGTGCAGTTCGGCCGGCCCATCGCCTCTTTCCAGGCCATTCAGCATAAGTTGGCTGATATGAAGGTAATCATCGAAGCCATGCGCTTGTTGATCTTTCGGGTGGCCTGGCTGAAAGATCAGGGTAAATTTATGAACCCCGTGGAAGCGGCAGAAGCCAAACTCTTCGTCGGAGAGTTTGGCATGAAAGCGGCCAGCGACGCAGTTCAGATCCATGGAGGCTATGGGCTCATGCACGAATACCCCGTGGAAAGGATCTTCCGGGATGCCAAGCTGGGAGCCATCGGCGGGGGCACGTCGGAGATCATGCGCCTGATCATCTCGCGGTCGATTTTCAGTGCCGGAAAACCAATATGAAAAATCAAATTCCAAAAATCAAAATGCAAAATGACAATGCCAAATTCAGAATCTAAAAAAATTTTGGGATTTTGCTATGTAATTTTGATGACTCCGTAAAAAGTCGTCATTCCCGCGTAGGCGGGAATCCAGAATTCACGAAAAGCATTGAAAAGACTGGATTCCCGTTTTCACGGGAATGACAAAAAAGCGAACTTACGGACTTTTCAGGATTTCATCAATTTTGATTTTTGATATTTGATTTTTGATCTTGCCGATCGAAGGGAGGACGCGATGGATTTTGAATTGACCGAGGAGCAGAAAGAATTCAGGAAAAACTTCCGGGCGTTCTGCGAGAAAGAAATTGTTCCCAGAGCAAGCCGGGTGGATGCAGAAGCTGCTTTCTCTTTTGAAAACCAGCGCTGCTTGGGCGAAATAGGATTTTTTGGCCTGCCTTTCCCCGAAAAATATGGGGGCATCCAAAAACCTATTCTCACCTGTACCATCGCTTGGGAAGAGTTGGCCCGGGCCTGTCCTTCCACTTTTCTGTCCTGCGGCCTCAGCTCTCTCTTCTCGGGGATGGCCATTCATCTTTTTGGAAGCGAAGAGCAGAAACAAACATACCTTAGGAAGTTAATCAGCGGGGAAAAGATCGGTGCCTTTGCGCTGAGCGAGCCCCATTGCGGTTCTGATATGGCCGCCCTGAAGACGGAGGCCAGAAAAGAGGGAGAGGGGAGAGGCTACATTCTTAACGGCACAAAAGCCTTCGTGACCAACGGTCCCATCGCTGATTTTGTGATTCTCTTTGCCATAACAAATCCCGCAGCTGCTCCCGACCGGAGAATGAGTGCCTTTATCGTGGAAAAAGGGACACCGGGTTTTTCAGCCGGCCCGGCCATGGAAAAGCTCGGAGCTCGTGGCTCGCCCACATCGCAACTGACCCTTAAGGAGTGCACCATAGCGGAGGATCATTTATTGGGCGCGGAAGGAGAGGGTTCCCGCTACGCTACCAAAGTCAAAGAATTAGGTCGCCTCGGGTACGCGGCTTACAGCCTGGGAGTAGGGCAGGCTTGTCTGGAAGAATCGATCAGGTACGCTCAGGAGAGACAGGCTTTCGGCCGGCCTATTGCTCATTTTCAGGAAATAAGTTTCAAGGTGGCGGATATGCAGATGTTCGTAGATACCGGTCGCCTTTTGACTTACCGGGCAGGCTGGATGATAGACCGGGGGGTAGAAGCCAGCGTCGATATTTCCATCGCCAAACTTTTTACTTCCGAAGCAGCTACCTGGTGTGCCGCGAATGCCGTTCAGATTCACGGCGGCTATGGGTTCCTCAAGGGCTACAAAGTGGAGCGGCTCTACCGGGATGCCAAGCTGGGAGAGATCGGGGAAGGAACTTCAGAGATGCAACGCCGCACCATCGCCCGCAGCCTGTTGGGGGAAGGGTTCTAAAGACAAACAACATTCACCACAAAGAGCGCAGAGAACACAGAGAAAATTTTAAATTCTGATCTGAACACTGGCACTGACACTATTTTCCCCCTTTTTCGATAGAGCTCAGAACATTATCCTGGAAGCGCTAAATCATCTTTCCTTTATCTCTTCCATCAACGGTCCATTCTTCATAGAGAAGTCCTTCACGCTTTTCTGTCTCCACCTTCGCAGGGAGGCCGAGGGCCTCTCTGGCCTGGTCTTTACTCATCCCTTGCCAGATTCGACCCTCGGCAATTTTCTGGCAAGTTTCTCGATCCCAATAAGGATGCTTTCCCCAGATTTTTCCCGCCCGGGTTTTCATGAATTCTTCATGGTCTTTTTGAGCTTTGGCCTTTTCCTGATGAATTCTGGATAGGATATTTGTGGGAATGAAATTTGCTTTTTGATCCCTCTGCAGCCAGTAGGTGATCAGCCCGACAGTGAGGCTGGTAAGTAGCACAGCAGTAAAAATCAAGAAGAGTGGAGAGTGATTCTTCCAGAATATGATCCCTTTCCTCCCATCTTTCCAAGAGGAATCATCCATACAATTTTCCGGGACTGGCTGGTGAATTCCAGGCTTCGGGATTTTTCCGCAATTGATTAGCCCGGTGGATCACTTCCAGGGTGACTGGAGCGATCTGATAGGAAGGAAGATCTTGGAGAGCCACAAAACGGGCTTCCCCGGCATCGGAATCTGATTTCAGCTCACCCGCTCTGAGCCCGCAGAGAAAATCCGCCAGGACGTAATGGTATGTCACCCGACCATCAGCGTCTCGAAAGATTCGGTCAAGAATTTTGGCTAAGGCTAAAACCTCCACTTCCAGATGGGTCTCTTCGCGTATCTCCCGGATTACGGCCTCTTCTAAAGTCTCCCCTACCTGCACAACACCACCGGGAACGGACCATTGACCGAGGCTCGGCTCCTCTCCTCGTTTGATCAGCAATACCTGATCTCCCTGGAAGACAATTCCTCCCACTCCGATGATTGGGCGATCAGGATATTTGCGTTTCATTGCAAAAAAAGCCCCCACCCTCTCCTCGCCGAAGGTGTGAAAAAATTATGCTAGTGCCAAGTTACAGAACCTGACGTAACATCGGATGGCCTTGGCAGGTCCGGTAGCCGGAGGCGCTTCGCTTGGCATCATGAGGCAGTTATTCTTCCATGGATCAGGCGGGAAAAAGCACCCCGCCTCCCTTTTGGGACTGACGGCTGAACCATTTAGCAGAGTCTTCTCCCGCCGATGCTGCCTGCGCTCACCGCCCCCCGCTCCCGGACCCCGACAAGGGGGAGAAGGATGTAATCAATTTTTTCACAGCCCTCCCCCTCGAGGGGGAGGGGGTGAAAATCTAAGGTGCGATGAATTTGTATTGAGGATGCTTGATCGTGAGCACAGGGCAATGGGCATGGTGCACGACTTTTTCGGCCACGCTTCCGATGAATACATGGGCCAATCCCGTCCGGCCATGCGTGCCCATGACGATGAGGTCCACCTCTTTCTCTTTGGCGATTTTGAGGATTTCCAAGAAAGGATTGCCAATCTTGAGAATCTCTTCTACCTTTAATGATTTTTGGACTTCACCGGACACTGCCATATTAAATTGTTCCTTGAACATCTTTTGTCTTTCATCCACCACATTCTGGCGAACTCCCTTGGGAATGCGAACGATAGCCCCCTCGCCGATAATCTCTTCGACAATCCTCCCTTCCTCCTCGGGAATGACATGAAGGAGAATCAATTCCGCTTTCATGCACACGGCCAGGTAAGCCGCCCATTCTAAGGCGAACCCGGAGAATTTCGAAAAATCCGTTGGGGCTAAAATCTTTGCCAGCTTCATAAAACCTCCTCATCGATGGGATGCATCAATTCTTAAATTTGGACGCAGATTTTCGCAGATATCCACAGATAAATCCGAATAATACATCAATATTTCCGAATATGAATACATCTAAGGCAAGGCTACGCTCCGTCAATGGCTGGGTAAAGAATGCTATCGTTCCGCTCACGTTGGCTTTAGGCATTTGGAGGGGTGAAATCGTTACAATCTGCGTTCATCCGCGTCCCAAATAAAAAATTATAATGGCAATCAGACTTTGTCAATCTTTTTCCCGCCCTTTCACCACAATATAAAAAACCGGGAATATTGCTGCCAGGCAGATTCCCAGAGCCAGAAAAACTTTAGCCCCTGCGCTGCCTTCCCCGCCAGGCCGGGCCAAGCATCCGAATATCAACCCCCAGGCAGCGGGAATAAATACCTTCCAATGGGAAAGCCTCTTCATGTTCGTCTGAATCCATTGAGCTTATGGCGGATTTTAAATATATTTATCCCAAGCCGTCAAGGGATATTGAAGAACAATTGTGATGTAAATAGACATGGCTAATCTTTCTGGCATTGGAACCTCCCCCAGGACAAGGCCCCCGCTCTGACCGGAATAGGCAAGGGTCCCTCTTGTGAGGGAGCGCGGGCTGCAAACCTCTACCTCTTTGACTGCATCCATTCAGGAATCCCTTGCACAAGAAGGCTTTTTGGTTTAACTTTATCTGATGGTAACCGCGGGGATCCCCCTACCAAAGAGGTTTAAAAGCATGCCAAAAAAAATATCGAAAAAATCGTTAATGGACAAACAAATTCCTGGCCACGACGTCCCTCATTCTCTCCTCCCTCTCCAAGAGAATAAAGGCCGAATCATCTTAATTTTAATGGCCTTTTTTTCTGGAGCAGCGCTGATGATCATCGAACTCTGCGCCAATAGAATTCTTGCCCCTTGGTTTGGGAATAGCCTCTACACTTGGACCGGGCTGATCGGAATTATCCTTGTGGCGATGAGCTTTGGCTACTATCTTGGAGGATGGCTAGTGGATAGGAAACCTAATTTTGTTACCTTATCCCATCTTCTTTTGGCCTCAGCTTTTTTCACATTGCTCATACCTTTCCTACAGGCCGCGATTGAGGATTTATTTTCTCAGGCAGATTTAGTCTGGGGGCCCGTTCTTGCCAGCTTGATTCTATTTACCATTCCGGGCTGCCTGCTTGGCTCCGTTTCCCCCTTTGCTATTCGGCTTACGAGCTTGCTCTATCAGGATAAGCGAATCGGAATTTCGGCGGGCAGTATCGGGATGTTTTCCACTTTAGGGAGTGTCCTTGGTACCTTTGGCGCAGGATTCATTCTGATCCCGCAAATGGGAGTGAAAACCATTTTTTTCCTTATAGCCGTAATCTTAGCCTCGCTCGCTATGCCAGGATACGTGATGATTTCTTCCCTATCGAAAAAACAAGGGAAAGCCCTTTTTTTCTTTTCCATCTTTCTAATCATTCTTTCGCTTTCTTTCTCTCTTCATGGTTCTTCTTTACCTCCTCACCTGCTCTTCGATCAGACTACTTTTTATCATCGCATCCGAGTTGTTCAGCAAAGCCTCCCGAATGGTGATCTGGAAAAAACCTTGTTATTAGATACTACCGTTGAGGGAGCGCAATATGAAAAATCTCGGGATATCCCCATTCCCTACCAACGATACTGGGAACTCATTAAGGTGTTTCATCCTGAAGTAAGAAAAGTGGCTTTTCTTGGTGCCGGGGCATATACGATGCCCATATCGCTATTAAAAGATTATCCCCATGCGGAAGTCGATGTTGTTGAAATCGACCCTAAAGTCGTCGAGGTGGGACGTTTATTCTTCCATCTAAATGAATATCCCCAAATTTCGCCCATAGTGGATGATGCCCGTCGATACTTATATAGGAGCAATAAGAAATACGACTTCATTTTTGGCGATGCCTTCAATGGACTTAGGTATATTCCCGCTCACCTGGTAACTTTAGAATTTTTTCGACTGGTTAAAAACCGTCTGAGTGATAAAGGGGTTTACATGATGAACATCGTCAGTGCGATAAACGGAGAGCATTCCCATCTCTTTCTCGCAGTCAACAATACCTTGAAACGGGTTTTTAAAAATAATTATGTATTTGCCCTTTACCCTCAGCATTTGAGGACGGTTCAAAATTTAATCATCGTTGCTTCTAACCAAAGCCTTCGAATGGAAATCGATTCTAACAAGACCGGATTAGAAAAAATTCGTCTTGAGGGACTATTGGCCACCTATGTTCCTGACCAGCTTTATTCTACATCAAATGATTCCCTGCTGAGCGATAATTTTAACCCCGTAGAATATATTGTGGCCCGGGGTCTTCGTTGAAAAAATTATCCACCCTGGATCAATTAAGGGACCCCCTTCTATTGTGACTTGTTACATGAACATATGAGAGGTCGACCTATATGAAAAATAAGAAAACTCCCCATACCGGCAAAACCTCCAATCCTATCACGCTCAAATTTTCTCCCATTTTTAACCTGGTGACAATTGTCGCTGCGCTTCTGGGATGCTTAATTGGCTTGGGATTGTCCTCGCTCCTTCATTCCAGCCAACATGAGCCGTCATTGCGTAAGTTGATTCTCCAATATTTTGCCGCCTGGTCGCATAAAGACATGGAGACCTATGGGGCCTGTTTCGATCCCTCGGCAAGCATCTACCTCATGAAAAACGGTCAAGTAGTGCTACGCCAGCATTTAAGAGATTTCCTGGAAAATCAAATCAACCTGCATAAGATGGCGTCATCATCTCTGGAAGAACATGCTGAGGATATCGACATGTTCATTACAGATGATTTGGCATACATCCGGGTTCTTTGGAAGCTAACAGCAGGAGATCGAGTTTCTAAGGGGTATGACCATTTCATTCTCTCCAAGACACCAAAAGGATGGAAAATTGTCACCCTTTTATTCTATGAAATTTGAACTTTTTCGCCTATCGCCTTTAGCCTCTCTTCCCAACCTCGGGTTCTGCGGGCAGGCAATGGGTCTGCCCGCACGCATCTCTTCCGTGCAAAAGTTGCAATAGTTGCAGAGGACGACCTTGTCCTCCCTTCCCTCCCGCACCTTCATCGGCCAGTATGGATCAACCAATAGCTGTCGGCCAAGGGCAACCAGATCGGCCTTCCCTTCTTGCAAAATTTTCTCGGCTCCGGTCCGGGTTTGCACTTTTCCTACCGCAATAACCGGAATAGTAACTTTCACCTTGATCTTAGCGGCAAGTTCAGCGTGGGTCCCTTCGGGAGCCGAAGCTGGTGGAATAGAGAGCTCATCGTTATGACCCATGCCAGCTGAGACATCGATTACATCCAGCCAGTGGTTTCCCAGCGCTTTGGCAAAGCGGGCACTCTCTTCGATGGTGCTTCCTCCGGGCAGCCCATCAATTGCGCTGTGCCGATAGAGCAGAAGGAAGCTTTCCCCAACTGCCTTACGCATGGCCACGACCAGCTCCATTCCCAGGAGCATGCGGTTCTCGGCATTCCCACCGTATTCATCGGTTCTTTGATTGGTCAAAGGAGAAAAGAACTGATGGATGAAATATCCATGGGCTCCGTGAATCTCCACTCCCTCAAAACCAACCTCTCGGCAATTCCTCGCGGCCGTGGCGAATTTATCAATAACTGTGCGGATCTCTTCCCGGGTGATCTGACGATAGCCCTCCCGGGGAGAAGGGGCAACAGCCTGTCCGTTCAATTCATTTCCGTGCCAGAGCTGGAGGACTACTCTGGCTCCCTTCTCCTGAACCGCCGTGACCAGAGGTTTCAGGTCTCGGGCCCAATTCGCTTTGAGAAACAGATCGACGGGTGTCCCGTGCACGATAATCAGGCCGACTCCGCCCCGGGCACGCTCGGTATAAAAATTTACCGCTCGCTCGTTCCTCAACCCAAAATTCGTAACTACGGGTGCAAAGACGAGACGGTTGCGGAACTGAATGCCTTTTATGTGCAGAGGATCAAAAAGACCGGGCATATGCTTCACCCAAAAATCATAAGCACCAATTTCCAAGCACCAAATCCCAAATAAATTTCAATGACCAAAATTCAACTGGTTTTGCCCAATTGGTGATTGGATCTTGGAATTTTCAGATTTTTCCTCTTTCCTTGGCAATCTGCAGGTAGGTATCCCTCCTTCAAGCCTTCTTTCTTTCTTCCTCTTCTTCGATGATCAGGTAATCCAGGCTTCTAAATTTATCAAGGTCTTCTTCCCGCTCCCCATAACGGCGCTGGATCTCTCGCACCGCCTCCAGCCGGCTCAAGAATTTATCCAGGATGATCGGATCAAAAATAGATCCTCGCCCTTCTCCCATGATGCATAAGACTTCCTCCTCGGAGAAAGCGCTCTTGTAAACCCTCCTCGAGGAGAGGGCATCGAATACATCGGCCATGATGGTAATTCGGCCCTCGACGGGAATCGCTTCTCCCTTGAGGCCGCGGGGATATCCTGTGCCGTCAAATCTCTCGTGGTGGGTCAGAGCGATGATGCGCGATTGTTTCAGTACCGCTGCCTCCGACCCTCTGAGGATGTTCCCCCCGATGATCGTGTGATATTCCATGATCCGTCGCTCTTCCGGCGTCAGGCGCCCAGGCTTTTGCAGGATGGCATCGGGGATTCCCAATTTCCCCACATCGTGCATGAGGCTCGACCAGAGGGTCATATTCACGGCCTCTTTCGACCACCCTAAACTCTCAGCGATCGAAGCGCAGTAATTACTCATGCGCTTGATGTGATTGGCCGTCTCTTTATCCCGGTATTCGGCCGCCACACCCAGGCGGAAGATGGTGTCCAAATGCGCCTGCTTCAAGTCCTCGGTGAGCTCGGCATTTTCAATGGCCACCGCTGCCTGAGAGGCGAGCGATGAGGCTAACTTCTCGTACTCAGCAAGGAAAGGAACCACCCCTCCAATGCTTAGGGCGTTGATCAGTTGAAAAACTCCGACTACCTTATCCTCCCGGTTGAGCATGGGTACAACCATCATGGATTGAGTGCTATATCCAGCTCGTTCATCCCAGGAACGATTGTAGCGGTAGGGAGCTTCTTCGGGAATCTCTTTCACATTGGAAATATTCAGTACTTTTTTGGTCAGAGCAGCATAGCCAGCAATGGATTCTCTGGAGATCGGCATTTCGTAGGACTGGTACACCTGCCGCATGCGCCCTTCTCCCAACCGGTCACTCAAGCTCTGGCATTGACTGACTTTGAAGATCAGCTTGCTATCCCTTACGAGGTATAGCGTCCCGGCATCAGCCCGGGTAAGGCGCCGAGCCTCCTGGAGTATGAGGTCCAGGAGTCTCTCCAAGTCATGTACGCTGGATAGGGCGATCCCTACGTTCAGCAGTTCCTCGAAGTCTTCCGCGATCGATGAACGGTCCATAGTACAGATATCCCCTTGGCCTGACCTAGGGGTTAAGGATCAGTTTAAAAATATCCTATAGCATGCTGCAAATTGAAAATTGCAAATTGAAAAATTCAAAATGAATATCCCAAACATTTTACATTTTGCATTTTAAATTGAGACGGAGTTGGCCATGCCTGATTATAGACCGCTCTTCCACCAAAGGCAAGAAAGTTTAAAAGATGAAGGAAAAAAATATTTTTGTTTGACAGTCCCTTGATCATAATCCTATATTTAAAAATAGGAGGAATAAATACACCCCAATATCTCCCCTCCCCATGCGGGAGGGGATGGAGGGGAGGGGGAACAAAAGGTAGTCACCCCCACGCTCGCCCTCCCTCATCGAAGGGGGAGGGGAAGAACCAGAGGGAATATTGGAAGGACAGGTAACCAAAAGAAAGGAACCCTTGCGGGTGCTGGTCATTAGTGCCCACCCGGACGATGTAGACTTCGGCTGCGGCGGAACGTTAGCCAAGTGGGCCAGGGAAGGAGCGGAGATCGTTTATACCATCTGCACGAGTGGGGAGAAGGGTACGGATGACCCCTCTATGACTAACTTGGCCTTGGCCTTGACGCGCGAGAAGGAACAGCGCGCTGCTGCTGAGGTCATCGGCGCCAAAGAAGTCATTTTTCTTCGCAAACCCGATGGCGAGCTACAATACTCCCTCGAATTCCGCGGCGAATTAGTACGGGTGATTCGGCAATTCCGGCCAGGCATCATCTTCACCCACGACCCAGCCAACCGGGCCTTTGACAACCAGTACATCTTCCATGCGGACCACCGCGTAGTGGGAGAGCTCGTCTTCGATGCCACTTACCCCGCAGCCCTCAACCGGAATTATTACCCTGGCCATCTGGCTGAAGGGCTCGCCCCCCATGCGGCTTCCGAGTTCTACTTCTTTGCGACTTCGCAGCCGGACACCTGGGTAGACATTGAGTCTACCCTGGAGTTGAAGATCAAGGCCCTCCGTTGCCACGCCAGCCAGATTAAAGACCCAAAAACCATGGAAGAGCTTGTCCGCACGTGGTTTGGCGCCTGGGGCCGGGAAAAAGGCCTGGCCTTTGCCGAACGCTTCCGGCGCGTACAGATCTTCCATGACCCAGCAAAGCGCCTCCAGTACCTGAAAAAGTCTTTGCGTTAATCCCCTCCCACCAGAGACTGCGTCGCAATTTGGGTAATCGCAGGGCCCAGGTGGGAGGGCATTCTCTCGGAACCATAAGGCAGTGGTTCTTCCCCGGATCGGCGCGGGCTGCAATCCCAATACCTTTGCTACCCTTCGAATCCGCCGTCCCTTTGCGGAAAGACGCCGGAGTGCTTTGGATAACTTCCTCCCGCCGATGCTTCCTCGTTCACGCCCTTCCACCTGGGATATAAAACGGTCTCCCATAGGAGGGGAAATTTTTTGTTTCCTAATCCGCGATCGAGGGAGGAAGCGAGCAGCGGCAAAGATTACAATTCCGAAAGGTAAAAAGACAGACTCAGGAGAAGCCCGGTGGCGAGGTGGGAAAGGATGGTCAGTGCCTGGGCGGGCCGCAGTTTGGGGGAACGGTCATATTCCCGCAGGGCGATCAGGGTTCCCTTCAAGCTAAGGGGGATGGTTAACAAAGTGATTAACGAAATCTTGGGCAGAACCCCCGACAGAATGCCCATGACCACCGAGATATAAACCGCCGAGACCAGGAGCACATAGACCTTCGCCGCTTTCTTCTTCCCCAACCGAACAACCCAGTGGTTCTTGCCTACGGCCAGATCCGCCTGCCGGTCTGGAAATTGATTGATGAAAAGGACATTGGTGATCAAGAAGCCTATGGGAATGCCGGCGATCAGCGCTGCAACACTGACCTTTTGCACCTGAACAAAGTAAGTGCCGATCACTACCAAAGGACCAAAGCAAAGGCCGGTTAAAAGTTCGCCCAGGCCGCGGGAAGCCAACTTCACCCTCGGCTCCACATAGAAATAAGCCGTGCCCACGCCAATCACACCCAGGGGCAAAATCAACCATCCTTTCCTGACGCTCAAGAAAAGCCCGATTCCGATCCCCAGCAAAAGAGCGCTCACCCCGAATCGGTAGACCGACTCTGCCTTTAGCCGGCCATCGACGAGGAACGGACTTCCCCCGTCAAATGGCCTGTTGGCCTCCTGATTCAGCAGGTCATTCCCGCTGCGATAATCAAAATAATCGTTGAGCGTGTTTGTAGCGGCATGCAGGGACAACACACCGATCAGGGTGAGGATAAAAAAGAAAAGGTCAAAGAAGCGTGTCTCATGCCAGGCCAGCACCGCCCCCAGGATCACGGGAACGAAAGAAGCCGTAAAGAATGGGACCCGGAGTTCAGCCAGCCAGATCTTTAAAGAAAACTTTTGCTCTTCCATAGCTTAAATTTCTCCCTCTCCACCCCATCTTTTTCGCATGGAGAAGGAGTAAGAGTATTCTACCCCAAACGGACCATTAGTCAACTTTTTTATTGACACCTTTGACAATTTTGGTACACTTTCCTTTAACTCAAATTGCCGGAACGAATATAATTTTTTCAACCCGTAAAAGAATTTCTGATTTCACGACATTCTCCACTCGATAAAAAGGCGAGGGTTCGCCTGCTCATATAATCCTTCATCTTAAAGATTCCTTTCTGTGAAACCGTGCTTGAAGAACCCTTCGGAAAAGGGCTGCAAGATGCGGAGCGGGACGTAGCCTTTATTGTAATCCAGGAAGGAGGTGATGAACAGCTATGGAATGAAGGCTCCCCAAAAAATAAAATCTTTCGCTTGATCAAAGGAGAAGACACTATGAAAAAGAAATTGATCATCATCGGAATCATGTTTTTGGGTTTCGTCATAATCTTTCCCCCGGCTGCTTCCTTCGCCAAGCCCATCAAGGTTCTGGCCCAGTTTCCCATGAGCGGGCCAGTGGGTACTCTGCCCGAGTTTGGCTGGGGGTTTATCGACGGCATGAATTACATCAACGCCAGAGGCGGAGTCAACGGAAAGCCGGTTACTTACTTTTTGGAAGATATGCGCTATAGCCCCACGGTCGAGGTGGCTAATTTCACCCGCTACGCTGCCGCAGAGAAGCGCGACGAACTCCTCATGGCCTCGGGGTACATCACTGGCGGGCTGAAGCCGCTTATCGATAAAGTAAATAAAGAGGAGCGAATCCCCTGGCTGGATGGATCGTATTCCACGGAAATCTTCGGGCCTGAAGGCGGGCCATCGAAGTATCCCTATTATTATTCCCTCGGAGCCACGTATGGCGACCAGATGCGCCTTCTCCTGAACTGGATCAAGGAGGATTCTCAGGGCAAAGGGAGGGTGGCCATTGTCTACAGCCCCACAGAATGGGGCCGCGATCCTCTGGCCATGACGCGCGCCCATGCCCAAAAGATTGGTGTAAAAATCGTCGCTGAAGAAGAATTTTCTCACACGGCCACGGATGCCACTCCTCAGGTGACCAACGTGCGCAAGTCTAACGCAAACTATCTCATCTTCCACGGATTCTCCGGCGCTGCTCCTCACACAGCCATCTTCATGAAAATCGCCAGACAGTACCTAAAAAAAGTTACCATAATGGGAACCCACTATACATCGGGACCCTACACCATCCTTACTAGCGGCAAGGCGGCTGATGGGATGGTCGGTACCTATTGCCGACCCCAAGTAGATGACATGACTAACCCCATGGTGAAGATGTCCCATGAATTCGCGGAAAAGAACAAACGAAAAGAGGGCATCAAAGACCCCTTCCTTTACATGGAGGGATTGACCTACGCCTTGATCTTTCACGAGGCCCTAAGTCGGGCAGATAAGGCCGGGGAATTAACCCGCGAAGGCGTGAAAAAGGCCCTCGATAATATGGTCTGGGATTACTATGGGCTTTTCGCAGGCCGGGGATTTTCTTATAAATCCCACACCATCCCGATGGTAAGAATTTACCGCTGCAAAGTAGAAAAAGAAATTGAAAAGGAGGGGAAGAAAGTCGCGGTGGGAACATGGTTGCCCATCAGCCCCTGGATCAACACCGACATCGAGTTAAAGTAGAGCAAATAACCGAGAAAATAGTCCCGTAATAGGTATTCAATCTTGTCATTGCGAGGAGTCCCGCGTTTCGCGGGACGACACGGCAATCCCGCCAAAGGCGAGATTGCTTCGCTTCGCCCTGCACACAATGCGGTGCAGGGCTTCGCTTGCAATGACTCCTGTGCGGATTTTTATGTAGGCATCAGAGAAGGCTGGCTGAAAAAATGATCGACTTAATCCAAACGCTGGGAGCTGGTCTTTTAATCGGCTTCGTCTATGGCCTCCTGGGCCTGGGGATTGTGATTATCTTTCGGGCCTCGGAGGCCTTCAATTTTGCCATCGGCGAATTTCTGGTTATCGGCTCTTTCCTTTTTTACATTTTATTCTTTGACCTGCATCTTCCTTTCGTCTTGGCTCTTCCCCTGGGGCTATTGGCCGCGGCCGCAGTGGGAGCGCTCATCGAACGCCTTTCCATCAAGCCCCTCCTCGGACGCTCGGGCCTCTCCATGACCATCATCACCCTCGGGTTGGCCAGCGTTCTGCGGGCTTCCGTGCAGCTCATCTTTGGCGCGCACTCTTATTCTTTCTTCATTGAATTGCCGGACATCACTTTAGAGGTCGGCAGCCTCCTCTTTCCCTCAGAACGGATTTGGGCCGGGTTGTTATCGTTCATCGCCTTTGGGCTCATCATCTTCTTTCTTTTCCGCACCCGCTGGGGAGTGGCCATCCGGGCCACCTCGGAGAGCCAGCCCAAAGCCATGGCCTTCGGCATCGACGCCCGGTTCATTCTCCTCATAGTTTGGGCTTTGAGCGCCATGTGTATCGCCGTGGCCGGAGTGATGATTTCCAACTTCGGAGCTCTCTCTTACCTGACCGGGATCGCCGGCTTGCGGGCGATTCCCGTTGTGCTCATCGGCGGCATGGATAGTATTGGCGGCGCGCTCATCGGCGGCTTGATCGTCGGACTATGCGAAGCTCTGGTCGGCAGTTACGTCGAACCTTTGGGGCTGGTGGGCTTCAAGGACGTGGCTCCATATCTCCTGCTGCTAATCGTTCTGTTCATTCGTCCCTACGGTCTTTTCGGGACTGTGAGGATCGAGAGGGTCTGAGATGCTCTCTGTTGAAAACCTAAGGGTGGTTTACCACGATGTCATTTCTATCCTCAACGGAGTTTCCCTGAAGGCCCGCAATGGCGAAATTTCCGTGATTATCGGGGCCAACGGCGCTGGCAAGACGACGCTCCTTAGGGCCATCGGGGGAATGCTGGATATCTATGAAGGGGACATTATCGAAGGGGACATCAAAGTTGGAGATACTTCCCTCCGGGGACTGGACAGCACGGACATCATCAAAAAATATGGGCTGACGTATGTGATGGAAGACCGTCCCGTCTTCTGGTACCTCACTGTCGAGGAGAACCTGGCTGCCGCGGCTTACTCCCGCTGGGATGGGGCGGTGAAGGCAGACATGGAGAAAGTTTTTGGCTACTTTCCCATCCTGCGAAATCTGCGAAATCAAAAAGCCGGCTATACCTCTGGGGGAGAGCAACAAATGCTGGCCATTGGCATGTCCTTGATGACCCGGCCCAAAATTATCCTTTTTGACGAACCTTCGCTCGGGTTGGCCCCCCTGGTTACCGAAGAACTGTTTCGCATCATCCAGCGACTCAATGAAGAGGGAATGACCATTGTCCTGGTGGAACAGAATGCGCATGCCGCTCTGCGCATCGGCCATCGGGGGTATGTGCTGGAGAATGGACGTGTGGTCCTGGAGGGATCAGCGGCAGCCCTCCTGGAGAATGAAGATGTCCGAGAATTCTACCTGGGCGCAGGGGCTAAGGAACGCAGGAGCTACCAGGACGCCAAGCGTTACAAACGTAGGAAGCGATGGCTATAGAGACGCAAGACGGAATCCTGCAAATTCGCAACTTGAACCTCTCCTTCGGCGGGGTCAAAGTCCTGCATGAAGTGAGCTTATCTGTAAAAGCAGGCGAGATCTTCGCCATCATCGGCCCTAACGGTGCTGGGAAGACCAGTCTGCTCAACTGCATCAACGCCCATTACCGGCCCCAGCAAGGGGAAATTCTCTTCCAGGGGGAGAACCTCCTGCCGTTGAAGCCGCATGCCATCGCCGCCCGGGGGATTGCCCGCACCTTCCAGAAGGTAGAACTCTTCCGCGGGATGTCTGTGCTGGATAACATCAAACTTGGGCGCCATTTCTTGATGCGCTCTTCCCTACTGGGAAGCTTCCTGCGCTGGCCTCCGGCGGTTGCTGACGAGCTGCGCCATCGCCAAGAGATCGAAGAAGAAATCATCGATTTTATGGGCCTCTCCGGCGTACGCTATGCCATCGTGGACACCCTCCCTCTGGGGGTGCGCAAACGAGTAGACATGGCCAGGGCCCTGGCCATGAAGCCCAAGCTCCTCCTCCTCGACGAAGCCATGGCCGGTATGGCTATAGAAGAGAAGGAAGACATTGCTTCTTACATCTTAGACATCCACCGGGACCTGGGAGTGACGATGGTTTGGATCGAACATGACCTGGCGGCGGTGATGGACCTCTCGCATCGGGTCACGGTCTTAAACTTCGGGGAAAAGATAGCGCAAGGGACGCCAAGAGAAGTCCAGCAAAATCCCCTGGTCATCGAAGCCTACTTAGGCCGCCGTAGGGGCGATTCATGAATCGCCCCTACAATACGTTCATCGCGTAGGAGGGAAATTTGAGCCAAACGTTGATCGAACTCTTGATCCAAAATGCGGACCAATTCCCCCATCGCCCGGCCCTGCGGGAGAAGCGTTACGGGGTC
>JACRCA010000261.1 GCA_016234425.1 Deltaproteobacteria bacterium
GCAGAGACCGCCGGACTCGTTATTTCCAGCCTGCTCCAGTTCATCCTTGGAGATCTGAGCTGAGGAGATATGGAGTTCGCCTAGAGTGAGAGATTAATCGAATCCAGCCTCATGACCTATTAGCAAGAATCATGGGCAACGGCTTTAACTCTCGCTTTAACGGATCAAGAGCAAACCCGAGGGCTTCAAGGGTAAAAGCTCCCAAGAGAACACTGTCGCCCTCCTCACCGAAAATGACATCCGCTCCGCCTATTTTATCTCTATATTTGAAAAGGGCGATCCCCTTCTTTCGCAAAACTTTACTACCATCCGCCAATCGGAATTCCTGTTCTGCCAGCGGCCTAATGCCGAGCCTCTCAAGAATTGGGGTGGGAACCACAGAGTAAATTGCCCCGGAATCAATTAAAAATTCAACCCTTTCTGTGACTTCAGGTGTAGCAGGGTTGCCAACTTCAATTTCCAATACAGTCAGTCCCATCTTACCACCCTTCTTTATTCCCGAAGCAGGGGGCACTCTCCAAAGAGAAGATATCGGGTCCCTTAACTTTTTGAAATATTATAACACAGTTCGATATGAATGGGAGGCCTGCCTGGATCATGGCGTGGGTCAGGAACCGATTAGCCCCATGATAGGGTCAGGAAGAAACCCCAAAACAGGGCTAATATGACAGAAAGGACAATTCCCACCAGAGGAGAGCGATTCCTAATCTGCTTTATCAAAAATGTTTTCATAACCACCTCTCACCTTCCCACCAGCGTTCCAAAGAGCGAATTTCTACCGCTCCCGCCTGACCCTTTATGTATGATTTTGCTGCCGTTTGGGTCAGAACTTTCCACACTGCCCGCCGAGACAATGACCTTGCTTGGACCATTGAAGGTTTGGCAAAAGTTACAAATCAATTCGGCATAAAAAAGGATTTCCTTTAATTTTCGTTCTCAATCAAAAAAAATATTTGTCCAATAGTCCACCTCAATGAGGGGATAAATTATTCTCCCAAATATGCTTCTGGGATGAGGCTGAGTGGTCGTAAAATGGGACGGGACGTCCGTGCGGAAATTGCATAGCAAAGCAATATAAAAATACGGGAAGAACGTTCTGCACGAACCTCCCATCCCCTGAGTAGAGATCTTTACCACGGGAGCCTGGAGGAATTCCAGGGTGAGGCCATCCGGGTCACTGAAATATGCCGTCAGGGTTCCTCTATTGGGGCCGGGACATATTTTTGCTCTGGCCCAAAAGGGTTTTAAGTGAAGTAAAAGGGCAGGGAGAATGCCGCTTTTTTTATTTAATGTCTAATCCGCAACACCAGAATGATTGCTAAACCCATAAAGCCGGCAAATGCCAGCCAAATGAGTTGATAGCTTCCCAGAGTATCAAATACCCATCCGGCTAAAGTAGGGCCAATAACCCCTCCAATTGAGGCGGAGCCCATAATGATCCCGAGCATTTTTCCAAAAGAAACCCTGCCAAAATATTCCCGCAGAATTGCCCCTCTTAAAACCATCGTTCCGCCAAAACTTGGCGGGAAAAGGAGAAGAAAAGGGAAAATAACCCATTCCACTTGCACATAACAAAAAACCAGCATTCCCGCACCCATAAAGCAGAATGCCAGGGCCATAACATATCTTTTGGCAAAGAGATCTCCCATCCAGCCAAAACTAAGCCTTCCAATTATGCTAAACAGAGGAATCGCTGCCGCTACCAGTCCGGCTGTTGTTCTGGCAAATCCCACACTGCTGAGGTAAGGCATGACATGAGTGATCACTGCCGTAACGGCCATCATCCGTATAGCCTCTACAGAGTTTAAATACAAAAAAGACCTCTTCTGAAGAACATCTCTAAAGCTAATTTCCCCTTTCCTGTTTTGAATTTCGTCTAAAAGAACTGGGCGCTCCGCTAACTGGCCATCGGGGAGATATCCATATTCTTCTGGCTTGTTGCGGATGACAAATGATAAAGGGATCCCCAGGGTCCACATCCCCAGTCCCAGGAGGATTAATGCGGTCCGCCAGTCAAAAACCTCGATTAACCGAACGATGACGGGGACAAGCAATCCACCGGCGCCGAATCCTGAGGCCATCACTCCGAATGCTTTCCCTATGTTTTTATCAAACCAATTGGCCACGACCGACATGGTTACTACAACAGTACATCCCCCCGCTCCCAAACCAAGGAGAAGAATGGCCCCATAAAACATGACCAGAGACTGAGTAAAACTGAGGAGAATAAGGCCAAAGCCAGCCGTGATTACTCCAAAGAAGATGAGCTTTCTTGAACCAAAGCGATCTACGAGAAAACCGATGGGAAAGGCAAAAATTCCCATTTCCAAACCGCGGAGGCTGGCGGCCAAAGAGACCTGGGTATAGCTCCAGCCAAATTCCTTGACTAAGGGCTCAAAAAAGGCGGTAAAGCCAAAAAAGACAATGCTGCTCATATAGAGACTGATGAGGAAGCAGGCCACAACGATCCACCATCCATAAAATATCTTTTTCATCATCTGAAAATCCTGAAGTCTCCCAATTCGTCAAAAAACAACTTGCCAAGGCCTGAGCGCCTCTCCTTTTCAGTGGCCATATCTAAGAGATCCATTTCAGCAACCTTTTATCTAACTGCTCAGTCGAGTCAAGAGAAGATGAGAGAGGCTCGAGATAAAAAGCGGGCCAGGCGTTCCATCGCCGGCTCCAGGATCTCCCGCTCGGCGGCATAACAGATGCGCACCGATCCCTCGCCACCGGCCCCGAAGGCCACTCCCGGCGCGATCCCGACCTTGGTCTCTTCGAGCAGCCTCCAGCAGAAGGTGAAAGAGTCCGTCAGGCCATCAATCTTAGGGAACAGATAGAAAGCCCCATCGGGAGAAGGAACGGTTACTCCCGAGATCTGGCGGAGGGCAGCGAGGCAGAAATCACGGTTTTCTTTGAGGCGAACCAGCATCTGCCGGAGTTCTTCTTCTCCAAAAGCGAGGGCGATTTGAGCGGCGCGCTGGCCAAAACTGGGCGCATGGGAGACGATGAATTCATTTAACTGAGCCGCTTTTTGCCCCACGTCGCGGCGGGCGACCAGCCAGCCGATTCTCCAGCCAGTCATGCAGTAAGTTTTCGAGAAAGATTGGGCCACCATCACGGCATCATCCCGGGTGGCTTTACGCAAGATCGAGGGCGCGGGGACTCTGAGCTGCGGGCCGCGGTAGTAGAGGCGGTCATAGACTTCATCGGCAAGCAGCCACAGATCATGCCTCCGGGCGAATTCCAGAAGCCGTTCTTGTTCTTCCTCGGTCGCCACCCAACCGAGGGGATTCGAGGGTGAGGTGTAGACCAAAAGACGAGTGCGGGGCGTTACCGCCGCCTGGAGAGCATCGAAATCGATGCCATAGCGGCCGTTACGCAGTGGGTGCGGGATTTCCACAGGAGCAGCATGGCTCATCTGAATGATCGCTGAAGCGTTGGGCCAGGCAGGGGTGAGCACAAGCGCCTCATCTCCAGGGTCGAGCACACAGCGGATTCCTACATGGAGGGCCTGCACGCCGGAGGCGGTCACCACTATTTCCGAGAGAGGATCGAGTTCAACCCCCTGCAGCCTCCGGTAATAATCTGCCAGATCCTGCCGCAGGCCTGGCAGGCCAGCATTTTCCGTGTAAAAGGTGTATCCCTCTTCTAAGGCTCGGGCAGCGGCCCGCTTGATGTATTCCGGGGTGGGAATGTTAGATTCCCCGAAATACAACTTGAGCACGCCCTCCATTTTCATGGCTGCTTCCGCCAACTCCCGAATGCGAGAATAGGGAACTTTCAGGGCCGAATCGGCAACAGTAGGCATAATTACTTAAGAACCTCTCGGTCAATGAATTTTGGAACAGAATCCAAATATTATAGATCATCCCTTTGAAAAATTCCTCGCCTAAGATGGTCACCCTTTCAAAGCCATCCTTCTTTTTAAGTCATAACAACAGGGGCTTGGAGGAGCTCCAGGGTGATGCCATCGGGGTCGGTTAGATATACCGTCAAGGTCCCTTTGTTCGGGCCGGCAGGAACTTCCTGGGGCGGCGACTTGAACCGGACTCCTTTGGCTTTCAAGTCAGCATACATTTTGGGCAGGTCATCGACGTTGAAGGCCAGATGAGCGCAGCCCACGTTATTCGTCTGCAACTCGAGCTTCTTGCCTGGCGGGCTGAAATACTGGATCAGCTCCAGGCGATGTCCAGATGCCTGGAGGTAGGCGACTTTCAACTTGGCACCAGCGATCCCTGTGACTTTTTCTGAGAAAGCTGGATCCCTTCCGGCTAAAGATATAAGTTCCAGGCCTAATAGATCCCGATAGAAAGATATGGAGCGGTCCAGGTCACTTACCGTAAAACTTGTATGATTCACACTGGTGATCATTACCCACCTCCTTTAAAATCTAACCACAGAGGACCCAGAGAATTTTTTTAGGGAGGGGAAGAGAAACTACTCTGTGGTTTCATATATTCTGCAATCGGCTTTTAAGGGCCCGGATACGGCCGTGGGAGGCTTCGATCATGGTTTTGGATAACCGACCCCTCTCGACGGCCCGGTAAATTGCTTCAAACATCCGATCAAAAAGATTTGGGTCATATCCCTCAGGGCTATTATTGGAAGCCAGAAGAATATCGACACCCGCCTCAATGGCCAGCAGAGACGCTTCTTCCAGACTAAATTGTTGGACGATCGCCCCCATCAGCAGGTCATCGGAGATAACCACCCCTTCGTAACCCAGCTTTTCCCGCAGCAAGCCGCGCAGGATGTTGGGAGAAAGAGTCACTGGAAATTCTGGGTCCCAGCCCCGATGGTGAATATGAGAAGTCATGACCATATCTGCCAGTTTTTCTTCAATAAGGCGGGAGAAGGGAATGAGCTCCTGATCCTGGTAGGAGGTGGTGACATCAGCCATTTCAAAGTGCGTATCTTTCGCGGCACTTCCTTTGCCGGGAAAATGCTTCAAGGTTGTAAGAATACCCTGCTGCCGGTGGGCCAGGATGAAAGCTCGGGCATGCCTGTAAACCACGTCAGGATCTGATCCGAAGGAGCGGCCATTTCTGGCGATAAGACCTTCGGGATTGAGACTCAGATCGGCAACCGGAGCCAGGTTCAGGTTGATTCCGCTCAGCTTTAGATTTTTGGCAATGCCCCCAGCGGCCTGAGAGGTCGCAGCCAGGTCATCTTTTTCTCCGAGAGCTTTGGGGCTTTCGGTTTCTGGAAACCCTGCTGCCGGTCCCAGACGGCTCACCAACCCACCTTCTTGGTCAACAGCGATAAAGAGGGGATCCTTGGAATAGCTCTTCAGGCTATTGGTAAGCCTCTTTAGCTGATCAGGAGAGTGAATGTTTTTCGGGCAAATGCGGGCGGCTTCATGACGGGATAAATCAGGCTTTCTCTTTAGTTCCTCGAGGTAACATTTCAAATCAATGTTGTAAAGAATTACGCCGCCGAGGGAAAAACTTTTCAAGGCCCGAACAAGAGGACAGCCCTCGCTCAGCTCAGCCTCTTGAAATCCGACCATGATCATCTGGCCGATCTTGTCCTTCAGTTCACTGGAAACCAAGTTTCTTTGCCCCTCAAAACTTCTTGAAAAAATTTTGTCTTAGTTGGCAATTTCACTTACAGGTTCAGCTTTGTGGCCCTGCCCCCTCACCCTCCCCTCTCCCCCAAGAGGGGGAGAGGATGGGTAAGGGGGAACAGCATAGCGCCATTATGTTTCCTCCTTCGGAACCACCGCCAGCGCGGGCTTCAACCACGGAATGAGCATTAGCGGGGCGATTCCGACGATGAAGGTGAAGAAGAAAAAGACCGAATATCCCATCCAGGATGCAGAATAGCCGCTCAGAACTCCGGCCAGGGATCGGCCGAGGCCAAAGAGGGTACTGAGAAAAGCGTAATGGGTAGCACTGAACTTTTTATCGCAAAGCTTCATCAGAAAGCTCAGAAAGGCCGCTGTAGCCAGGCCGATGGCCAGGCTCTCAATAAGGGCGGCAAAATAAATGGAGAAAGCTGGAGCAAAAGGGAATGAAGAGAGCCAGTAGCCCAGACTGGCCGTACCCTGAAAGGCCCCCAAAATCCCCAGCGATTTCAGGATTCCCCAGCGAGCGGTCAAAGCTCCCCCGGTGATGGCCCCCATAATGCTGGCCAGCGTGCCCAGTGTGCCAACCACAAAGCCGATCTGCCCTGGGGTGAACCCTCGATCGATCCAGAAGGGATTGGCCATGGCCACGAGCATGGCTTCCCCGACCTTGAAAAACAGGATGAAGATAACAGCCAGTAAGAAATTCGGCTTCTGAAAGAGTCTCTTGATCGGGTCTACATACTGCTCCCAAAGCATGAGGGGAGAGGAAAAAACCAACCTTCTCTGGCGAAAGGACTGCAAACTCAAAACCATAATAGCCAGAAAGGTCATGAGGACCGCAGAAGTGACAAAAGTAAAAGACCATCCCAAAAAATCGCTCAGCATCACCAGGATTCCACCGGCGGCGATCAGGGCCAGGCGATAAGAGGCGGAGCGGATGCCGTTTGCCGGCCCCAATTCCTTCTCGTCCAGAATGTCTATCGTGTAAGCGTCAATGGCGATGTCCTGCGTGGCCGATGCCAAACAAATGCCCGAGAGAGCGAGCCAAAATACTGCCTTGTCAGAGACCGGGTCAAAAAAAGCCAACACCGCGCTGAAGAAGGCAACCGACAGCTGGCTGGGAAAAATCCAGTAATATCTCTGGCCGAAACGATCTACCAGAGGAGCCCAGAGGAGCTTGAAACTCCAGGCCAGGCCTAATAGACTGAGCAGGCCGATTTCTTCTAAGGAGATTTTTTTAATGCGAAAATAGACCGAGAGGGCATTGTTGATCAGGCCGAAAGGAAGGCCCTCGGAAAAGTATAGGAGCGCAACCACAGCCAGCTTGGTTGGGGTGGAGAGCAAACCTTCAGCCCGCCTTCCGCAGCTCTCTATGCAAAATTTTCCCCGTGGAAGATTTGGGAAGTTCGGAACGAATCTCCACCTGGCGGGGCACTTTGTAACGGGCCAGGTTGGCCTTGCAGAAACTGATGATCTCGCCCTCCGAAGTCTGCTGCCCAGGCTTCAGAGTGACGAAAGCCTTGGGAATCTCACCCTTGACCTCGTCCGGGACCCCCACCACGGCCGCCTCGTATATTGCGGGGTGAGTATAGAGGATCTCTTCGATCTCCCGGGGATAGACGTTGTACCCTCCGGTAATGATCAAATCTTTCTTCCGCCCGGCAATATAGAAATATCCATCCTCATCCTGCTTGGCCAGATCTCCTGTGTATACCCAGCCGTCGCGGATTGACTCTGCCGTCTCCTCCGGAAGCTTCCAGTAACCTTTCGTGGCATTGGGACCCTTGAAGAGCAATTCCCCCACTTCTCCCCGGAGCACTTCGAGACCTTCACGATCGACCAATCGGGTCTGAACATTTGCTACCGGAAGGCCGATGGAGCCAGCCTTCCTGTGCCCATGGACGGGATTAGCTGTCACCAAGCCGGTTGATTCGGTGAGACCGTAAACTTCCAGAATATAAGCACCGAAGCGCTCCTCCCAGTTCTTCAGAAGCTCTACCGAAAGGGATGCTCCCCCCGAGAGGCCCATGCGCATGGAAGACGTATCATAGGTTCCCTGCTGGTAAGCATGATAAATGTAATTGAACATGGTGGGTACTCCCGGGAACCAGGTTATGCGATAATTTTGGAATGCCTGAAGGACGGACTCGGCCTGAAAGCGTTCCATGATGACCACGGTCCCGCCTGAACTCAGGCTCCCGAACACCGGGCTGGCCACGGCAAAGACGTGCACCAGGGGAAGGACCGCCATGGTGATGTCCCCTTCCTTAAGGCCATAGGCTCGCGCGATGTTCGGACCGGAGAAAGTGCAATTTCCATGGGTGAGCATGACACCTTTGGGTTGGCCCAGAGTCCCGGAAGTATAGAAGATGATGGCGTTGTCTTCGGAAGAGAGGCTCACCGCCTTCAGGGAACCTGCTGAAATTGCCAGACGTTCGACTGCTTTAATGATCGAATGATCTTCTTCCTGGCGGAAGATCGCCAGGTTCAGATTTGGGAGCTGTGGCCTGATCTCCTCGATGGTTTTCTGGAACTGGCCGGCCGCGAGTAAAAACTTAGCCTCTGAGTTATTCAGGATGAAGGCGATCTCGCGCGGCGTGTAGAGGGAGTTGATGGGGATGGCCGTTCCTCCGGCTTTAATGATGGAAAAATAGCAGAGTAGAGTGTCCAGGCTGTTGGGAAAGAGGACAGCTGCGTGATCCCCTTTTTGCAGGCCGAGAGATTGAAGAGCTGCAGCCAGGCGGTCTGTTACCAGGTCGAATTCCCGATAAGTAAGGGATTTTTTTTCTTCCCAGAGAAAAACTTTATTCCGGAACTCTTTGGCGCGTTCTTTTACGAAATCAACCAGATTCATGGGGTATCGCTTTTCATAACGCCGGCCTTCCGCCGTCCATATTCAATTCTTTGTCTCTCCCTGGGGAAGGACAGCTCGCTTTCTCTTTAACCAGGGCATGAACGGAAAGGCCAGGAGGAAAAAGGAGATCAACATCAATGCCGCGGAGATGGGCCGGGTAAGGAAGATCATGGGGTCCCCCGCAGAAAGGAGCAGGGAGCGACGTAGGGCTGTCTCCATCATGGGCCCCAGAACCAAGGCTAAAACCAAAGGAGCTGCTTCGTATTCGAATTTTTTGAACAGGTATCCGATCAATCCAAAGATGACCATGATCAATGCTTCGGTGATGCTATTGTTCAGACTGTAGGACCCAACCAGGCAAAAGAGAAGGATTAGAGGGAAGAGAATCGGGTAAGGCACCTTGAGAATCTTTACCCAGAGCCCGATGAGGGGCAGGTTGAGGACCAAGAGCATGGCGTTGCCCAGGTACATGCTCGACACCGCGCCCCAGAAAAGGCCCGGATGCTCCTTGACCAGCATGGGTCCGGGCTGCATCCCGTGGATCATCAGCGCTCCCAGGAGGATGGCCATGACGGCGTTTGCGGGAATGCCGAGAGTGAGGAGAGGAATAAAAGCTCCCCCTGTAGCCGCATTATTTGCTGACTCCGGGCCAGCCACACCCTGAATGGCTCCGGTGCCAAATTTTTCTGGATACTTTGAAACCTTCTTCTCCACAGCGTAGGAAACGAATGAGGAGATGACCGCCCCTCCTCCAGGAAGCACTCCCAGAAAGAATCCGATGACCGTGCCCCGGAAAATGGCCCCGAGGGAGTCCGCCCAATCCTTCAGAGTAGGAAGGAGATTCTTGATCTTAGTCTCAAAGATAGAGCGTTCCATGGATTGCTCCACGTTGAGCAAGACCTCAGAAATCCCAAAAAGCCCCATCACCACGGGCACAAGACCGATGCCGTCACTCAGCTCGACAATATCAAACGTAAACCTCGTAGCCCCCATGAGCGTGTCCATGCCGATGCAGCCCAGGAAAAGGCCGAATGCAGCCATCAGCAAGGCTTTCCACATCGGCCCGCTGGCCAGGAACGTGAGGATGGTCAGGCCCATGATCATCAAGGAGAAATATTCCGGGGGACCGAATTTCAAGGCCATCTTGGCCAGGGGCGGAGCGATCAGCATCAATCCAATGATTCCGATCGTTCCAGCAATGAAAGACCCGAAGGCGGCGATCCCCAGGGCTGGCCCGGCCCGGCCCTGACGGGCCATCTGATAACCATCCAGGCAAGTAACCACAGAGGCAGCCTCGCCCGGAATGTTCACCAGAATGGAAGTTGTTGACCCGCCGTACATGGCCCCATAATAAATTCCCGCAAGCATGATGATGGCCGAGACCGGCGTGACATGAAAAGTAGTTGGCAAAAGGAGGGAGATGGCCGCCACCGGGCCAAGGCCGGGCAGAACGCCCACCAAAGTTCCGATCAAAACTCCCAGGAAGCAAAACAAAATATTGGTAGGGTGCAGAGCAACCTGGAAACCCATGACCATGCTTTGGAAAAAATCCATTTTTATCAGAAACCCCAGGGCCCCTTGGGAAGCTGAGCTTTCAACCAGATCTCGAAGATTCCGTAGGCCCCAGCAGCTGTCCCGATGGCCCCGATAATCACCACAGGCCAGCTCTGAGGCTGCACGGCCCGCAGCAAAAATCCGATGAACAGGGCCGTGCACATGAAAAACCCGAGCGGCTTCAGCAGAAGCGCATAGGCCAGGAGGGCCACCATGACGATGAGGGCTCTTTTCCACAAAAAGCCTCTCATCGTCGGTTTCCACAGGGATCCCTGCTTTTGTTTTAAAGTTGCCTGTACCAGTCCGATGAAGGAAAAAAGAGAGATCGCCAAGCCAGCCAGAAAAGGCATGAATCCTGTTCCAGGAGAATCCAGGGTCCCCAGCCCATAACGAACAGAAGCACTGGCCATCGTCAACCCGAGAGCCAGCCAGACTGCGGCACTCACCTGGTCGTTAATGAACCTGGGCATAGAAGGGATCTTCTACTCTTTCCGTAAACCCAGACTGCGAATCAATGAGCCTACTTGTTCGTTCATCTCCTCTACGTGCTTGGCTAATTCTTGCGGACCCCGATAGATCGGGGGCTGGTCCACCTGGCGGCTCACCCTAATGAAATCCGCATCTTCCATGGCTTTTTTGAATGCTTCATGAAGCGTTTCTACAACCTGAGCAGAGAGTCCTTTAGGACCTACGATGGAGATGAGGCTAGGGGCGATGATGTCGTAACCCAGCTCCAGCAGGGTAGGAACCTCGGGGAAATCACTCATCCTTTTTTCTCCGTAAACCGCCAGAAGTCTCAGGCTCCCCGCTTCCACATGCTTCTTCCATTCGGTGGTCTGGGAGGATGCCTCCACATGTCCCCCCAGCAAAGCCGCAATGGCTGGCGGTCCACCTTCGAAAGGGATATGGGTCCACTTGATTTTTTCTTTCAAGGCTAATCGTTCCATGACCAGATGCTGAGGCACTCCAGGTCCGGCCGTGCTGTAACGAATTTTTCCCGGGTTCGCTTTAGCATATTCGATGAATTCTTTAAAGGTCTTCCAGGGAGAATCAGGTTTCACTACCAGGCCGTACAGATATACGGCATACTGCATGATCGGGGTAAAGTCCTTGGCTGAATCGTAGGGAACTTTGCGCATGTGCTGACTCAGGACTGCTCCACTGGGGAGAATGCCAATGGTATACCCATCAGGCTTTTCGTTTTTCAGGCTGGCCATGGCAACGGCAGAGGCTCCCCCTGGCTTATTCACGACCACGATGGGTTGCCCAAGAATCTTGCTGGCCGCCGCAACCAGGGGTCTGGCGCAGATATCCGTCGTCCCCCCAGCAGGATAGCCGATGAGGAAGTTGATGGGCTTGGTAGGGTATTTCTCCTGAGCAAAGGCCAGCCCTGCGAACCCATTCACAGAAATGATGCTCAGAAGGACAAGGAACCAGAAAATGACTTTGCTGCGAGTTTGCTCCATTTTTGAACCCTCCTTTCTTAAGAGTTAAAATTGAAAAATTCTTCACACTTTCTAGGCCTCATCGCAAAAACTGCACCACCTCCTTGACCGCCTTTCGTCCTGGGTTTTTAGGGGTCTCCGCAGGATATCCCACGGGGATCAGGTCCACGAAGTCCCATTCCGGGGGAACACCCAGGAGCTGTTCGATCTCTTTTTTAGCCTGCTGGGGGCCGGCCATCCAGGTAGCTCCTAAACCAAAATAATGGAGAATGAGCAATAGATAGGCAACGGCTGCGGCCACACTCTGCAAGCTGGAGCTGCCCAACTGGCGATAGGAGCGAATCTCCCGTCCCACTGGGTCGGTTTCTCCCCGGGCCCGCAAAATCTGATCGGCAATGCTGGAATACTTGCCCAGGAGCACCGCAATGCAGACCGGGGCGCTACGGAAGAAGTCTGCAGCCTTCCGCCAGCGCTCCACGACTTCCCCGAATTGTTTGGCTTCGGGCCAGGAGGCTATAAGTTCGGTCTTGGCCTTGACGGCGTCGGCCATTTTGTTAATTAAATCCTTATTGCTGACGATCAAAAATCTCCAGGGTTGATGATTTCCGCCGTTGGGAGCCCAGGTGGCCAGCTCCAGGGCTTTGGGCAGAAGATCTTCCGGTATGGGTTTATCTTGAAATTTGCGGACAGACCGCCTCGACTTGATCAGCTCTCTAAGCTCTCCAAAATCGATCATTTCTCTCACTCCTTTTCCAATTTGGTTGATTACAGCTCTCCATACTCTACATTGACAGAAAAATTTTTTCCATGTAATAATATCAACAATAAAACTGAAACCTTCTGCCTTTTTGATATATCGCCCTATTCATGATTATCCCAAATCATTCAATTCTTTCCCCCTGGGGAAAGCAGCAAAATTTTTCTTGCCACGCTGCCTTATCCAGCCTGAAGATTTGGCCGCAGAAACATCTCGGCGGCTCCAGTACCCAAGATCAGTCAGCTTTAGTTAAGGGAGAAAAATAAATATGATCGAGATTCGATTCCACGGTAGGGGCGGTCAAGGAGCGGTCATCGCCTCCAAGATTCTGGCTGCGGCGTTCTTCAAGGAGGGGAAATTTGCTCAGGCCTTTCCTGCCTTCGGAGCTGAGCGGCGGGGAGCGCCGGTCATGGCCTTCACTCGCTTCGATAAAAAACCGATAACGCGGAGGTCTCAGGTCTATGAGCCGGACCATGTGATCGTGCTGGATGAGCCCATCCTCGATTCAGTGGATGTAACCGCAGGTTTAAAGAGGGGGGGATGGATCCTGATCAACTCAGCCAAGCCTTCATCGGCCTTTGAAAAGCTGGCCAATTTTCAGGTGGCTACAGTAGATGCCAACCGCATCGCTCAGGAAAACGGTTTAGGTACGGCCACGGCGCCGGTGGTGAATACGGTCATCCTGGGCGCATTCTCTAAGATCACCGGGCTGGTGGGCCTGAAGGCGGTAATCGAAGGCATCCAGGAGAACGTGCCCACCAAAACAGAGGCCAACGTGGCTGCAGCTAAGGCTGCCCATGATCAAGCTTCCGGCTGAACGCTAAGCGCTCTGCGCTATGCGCATGGCGTCTCTTCTTTTAAAAGTAGGAGTAAAGGATGAAGAAAAAAATCTTTTTACCGCCAATGTCTTTTTCTTACGAAGGAACCCAGGCCACTAAGACGGGGACGTGGCGCTACCTAACCCCCACCTATATCAACAAGTTGGCTCCCTGCAACGAGGCTTGCCCGGCTGGGGAGGACATGGAAGCGTCCATGGTTTTGGCCAGCCAAGAAGATTACCTCGGA
>JACRCA010000260.1 GCA_016234425.1 Deltaproteobacteria bacterium
ACTACCATGATCGCTACCATACCTCTCCACCCTGGTGCCATCAAGTATTACTTGGAAAAAGGAGTGAAGCTGTCCTCCGAGGCTTATCCCCCCGAGTACAAGAGGTGAGTTTCAAAAAGTGAAAGTTGTCCCGGCTCTGGATAATGGGTTTCCATTTTCAGGGCCGGGCTAAAGACCAATGAGGCCGTCCACCTCTCTGGCGCTTAGTCTGTCAAAAGGTAATGATACATGAGCGGGGAAAATAAAAGGGTTCTTTCAAGATACCCCCATTTTGCCGTCAAAACGGTGGCCGCAGGCTTAGTGGCCTTCCAGATGTTGAGCATGATGATGTATCCCATCGACCCGTGGATCATGAGGGCGGTTCATCTCGGTTTTCTGTCGGTGGTTGCTTTTCTGATGATTCCCTCCTGCAGAATATCCCCTCTGCATCGTTTCTCCCTGGTGGATGTTCTCATTTCCATTGCGGCCATTATGCCCATATTTTATATCATTGCCAATATGAAGCCTTTCCTTGATCGTTATGGAGTTGCCCCCACACAGTTGGACGTGATTGTTGCGACGATAACCATTCTGCTGATCATTGAGGTGGTACGGCGGACCACCGGGTATGGCTTGACTATTTTAATGATTATTTTTCTTGTGTATGGAATGGTTGGCCCGTGGATGCCGGGAGTGTTCTGGCATCGGGGTTACAGTTGGCCGCGGATCAGCACTTATCTGCTTTCCACCGAGGGCATTTATTCCATCCCCCTGGGGGTTTCGGCCACATATGTCACGCTCTTTGTTGGATTCGGCTGCTTTAACCAGTTGACCGGGTTAGGAGAATTTTTCAATAGCCTGGCAAACTCGCTTGCTGGCTGGGCGCGGGGAGGGTCAGGAAAGGCCTCTATCGTCTCAAGCGCTCTTTTTGGAACCATTTCGGGAAGCTCCGTAGCTAATGTGGTGGTGGATGGCTGGCTTACCATCCCTTTGATGAAGAGAACTGGCTTCAAGCCGCATTTTGCGGGAGCGGTGGAGGCGGTGGCTTCCACTGGGGGGCAGATCATGCCTCCGGTTATGGGAGCGGCGGCCTTTGTCATGGCAGATATTCTCGGCATATCCTATGGCTCCATCTGCGTGGCGGCCGTGATCCCGGCCATCATGTATTATATAGCGTTCTTCATGATGCTTGATTTTGAAGCAGCCAGGACCGGGCTCAAAGGGCTCCCGCGAGAACAACTGCCCAGCCTTCGTAAACTCCTTCTTAATCAGGGGCACCTGCTCATACCTGTGGGAGTGATGATCTACACGTTGGTCATTATGGAAACATCCACCATCAGGGCAGGCTTGTTGTCCATCTTCTCCGTTATCATCCTCAGCTGGCTAAAGAAAAGTACCAGGTTGGGACCTCGCGGGATTTTCAATGCCCTTCAAATGACGGGAAATCAGATGCTCAGCATAGCGGCTACCTGTGCTGGGGCAGGTGTAATCCTGGGAGTAATCTCATTGACCGGGATCGGCGGGAAGCTGGCCATGATGGTTTTCAATTTGTCACAAGGAAACTTGCTCATCGCCCTGATCCTCACCATGATTATTACCTTAATACTTGGGATGGGGCTTCCCACCGTGGCCGCATACATTGTCTGCGCTTCGGTGGTGGCACCTGGGCTGACTGAGATGGGCGTTGAACGGCTGGCCGCTCACATGTTCATATTCTACTTCGCATGCATCTCCGCCATAACCCCACCTGTGGCACTGGCTTCATACGCAGCTGCGGCTATCGCAGACGCTTCGCTCTGGGCCGTGGGACTCAGCGCGGTTCGCATCGCCTTTACTGCCTATGTAATACCATACATGTTTGTCTTTGGCCCTCCACTATTGGCTAAAGGGGGCTTTGTTGAGATTATGTGGGCCATAATCACTGCCTGCATCGGGGTCACATGCATTGCCGGGGGAATCCAGGGGTGGTTGCTCAAGAGAGCGACCGTTCTTGAACGAATAGCGCTGCTGGCCGGGGGTTTCCCACTGGTGTATCCAGGCGTCATCACGGATACTATCGGATTATCACTTGTAATGGTGGTCTTAGCGTCCCAGCTTGCTGAACGGAGCATGTTATTGAAACCTTTTGCTTTCCTCATGGGTAGACACATTGTTTCTGTTCCAATACGAGACGTTAGTCCGGGCGAGAAATTGAGGTGATTGCCTATGCCTAATAGTGCCACACAGGCCCTGGCCCGATTTGTGGTTGAGCTCGAATATGAGCGAATTCCTGAATCGACCATCAGGACTCTGAAGGATTGCATACTGGACACAATTGGCTGCGGGCTCCATGGCTCTACTACTAAGGAAGGCCTGCTGGTTGCAAAGCTTGCTCGAGACTGGTCGGAGAAGCCAGAGTCAACCCTCTGGGGAGCAGGCCAAAAGACTGCTTGCGCCAATGCAGTGCTCGCCAATTCTACTATGATCGAGAGCTTTGCTCTCGATGACATTCATCACAAAGCGACCCTTCATCCTGGATGTGCCACCATTCCCGTGGCCTTCACCCTGGCGGAAGCATTGGGCAAGGTGGATGGCAAGAAATTTTTGACGGCCGTAACCGCAGGATATGAGGCCATGATTCGAGCGGGAATGAGCGTAGTCCCATCGGCTCGCCTGAGGGGCTTTCATCCCGTAAGTATCTGCGCCCCCTTCGGAAGCGCCGTTACCG
>JACRCA010000266.1 GCA_016234425.1 Deltaproteobacteria bacterium
CATTAAAAAATAAGGAGGGCGGAGGTATGCCAAAGACAAAGCTAAAGAAATTCGGGAATTTCTTATTGTATGGTGGGTGGTTGCTGATCCTGGTCGGGGTCTTCGCCGTAATAATTCTGGTATCCTATTATACGAAATAGCCTGGCCGATCGGGGATTTTCCATAATTTTTCTCTCGGTCAATAGCCCAATAAAAGAAAATGTCACCCTTGAAAGATAGGCGGACATTCAAGTGGAACAATCCTAATGGCCTTGAATCAGGTATAAAAGGGTTACCTAATCGGCCGGGACGCATTCGCGAGGAGATAATCCCGCTGCGAGGGGTAATTACACCGCAAAAATCCCCTCCTCCAGCCTTGAAAAAAGGGGTCTAAGCGGGAGCAAGTTTTTTTAAAAAGTTCAGAATTCCTTCCTTCTTGAGTCTTCCATTTCTCCAATCACTGGAATTTTTTGGCCAATTCATATATGCTGGGGGTACATGGGGTATATTTTTACTCGTAGGGCAGGTGATTCGCCGATGACTCGCAAATATCAGACGACCGACAAAAGAAAGGATCAGATCATTGAGGCCGCCAAAAGGTTAATCATAAAGTACGGCAGCGAGCATGTAACGGTTCGAAGAATGGCTAAGCAGGTAGGCATTTCCGAAGCGGCTATCTATCGCCACTTCAAGAGTAAAGCAGATATATTATCTTTTCTGGTTGACCATATCGAAGATACTTTGGTAGGAGGGATTACAAAAGCAACGCCCGATGGCCACGCCTCGCTGGAGCTATTAGATAAAATTCTCAGGAGTCATATTTCTACGATTGAACAGAGAGGAGGAATTTCTTTCCAGATTATCGCCGAGATTATCAGCCTGGGTAACAAAAAGTTAAATCAGAAAATAACTGAAGTCATAAATAAATACATAAATAGCCTCCGGGATCTTCTGGCCAAATCGGCCAGCACTGGAGAAATGAGGGAAAACGTTGACCTGGAAACCGCTTCGACTCTCTTGTTCACCATGATTCAAGGGTTGGTCAATCTCTGGGCTTTATCTAATTACAGCTTCGACCTGGAAGAAAGGTACGCGTCTCTCTGGAATTTCTTTCGGCAAATGGTCACCGAATGTGGAATACAGCCGAGCCTTCCCCCCGAAGTGACGAAACCTGATCCAACTTTCAATGCCTGAATCTTTCGAGAACAAACGAGGAGAGCTCTTTGCGAATCAACTTCCGAATCATTCTTTCCATTGTCATTGTGATCAGTATTATCGTCTTTCTGTTCACCATTTTTCAGGTAAGGCAGGAAAAGGAAAGGTTGACGATCGACCTCGAACGGCGGGCGGCGCTTTTGGGCGAAAGCCTCAGAGAGAGCGTCGAGCCTTTACTTGAAAAAGGCCGTCCCGAACGCCTGCAAAAGATCGTGGAAAAATTTGGAAATCGAGAAAGACTTGCCGGGGTGGCGGTATATGATGTGAAGGACAAATTGATCGCCGCCACCCCCCAATTGTCCGCTCATCTGACCACCCCCCTAACTTTTGTGACCAACGTCATGAATTCAGATCAAGAGGACGGAGCCTTTTCCCCCTTGGGCAAAAAAGAGATGTACCTCTATGCTTTGCCCATCCACCGAGAAGAAAGTGTGGCTGGCGCCTTGCTGATCATCCATGATCCCTCTTACATTCAGGACCGGCTCTCGCTTATCTGGAAAAATAATTTCATCCGCTTTTTGGTGAATGCCCTCGTCATTTCCCTGACCACTCTATTACTGATTCGCTGGAGTATGGCTGGCCCGATTGCCAGGATGGCTGAATGGATAAAAAGCCTCCGCACGGAAAAGAATCTGGAACCACTCTCTTCCCCTCCGGGGGGTGTCTTTGAACCTTTGACAAGAGAAGTTACGCACATAGCCAAGAGTATCTCTTTAGCTCGGGAGGTTGCCGAAGAGGAAGCCAGGCTTAGGCATCGGGCTGAGGCTTTATGGACTCCCACGCGCCTTAAGGAGCAGATCCGCACTCTTCTCCGGGAAAAATCGCTCTTTGTAGTCTCTAACCGCGAACCTTACATGCATGAAAGAAGAGGGAGAAAGATTGAAACCCTTGTGCCGGCCAGTGGGCTGGTGACGGCCTTAGAGCCTGTTCTGAAGGCTTGCGGAGGTACATGGATTGCCCATGGAAGCGGCGACGCCGACCGTGAGGTGGTCGATGCCCAAAACAAAATCAAGGTTCCACCAGAGGACCCCCAATACATTCTCAAAAGGGTCTGGCTCACCAAGGAAGAGGAAAAGGGTTACTATTATGGGTTCGCCAACGAGGGTCTCTGGCCCCTTTGCCACATTGCCCACACTCGCCCCTCCTTCCGGGAAGAAGATTGGGGACATTATCAAACCGTCAATAGAAAGTTTGCCCGGGCTACTTTGGAAGAACTGGAGGATACCGAAGAGCCTTTAGTTCTCATCCAGGATTATCATTTCGCCCTTCTCCCCCGACTGGTTAAAGAAGAGCGTTCAGATGCGCGAGTGGCTCTTTTCTGGCACATTCCTTGGCCGAATCCGGAATCCTTCGGCATTTGCCCCTGGCAGCGGGATCTGCTTCATGGAATGTTAGGGGCAGACCTCATTGGCTTTCACATTCAGTTTCACTGCAACAACTTCTTAGAAACGGTTGACCGCGCCTTAGAATCGCGCATTGACTGGGAGCACTTCACAGTCGAAAGAGGAGGACAATCCACTCTGGTGAAGCCGTTTCCCATCAGCATTGCTTTTCCCGGCCCCGCCATGGCTCCTCCGGCTGGCCATGCCGCCAAACCCAGCAAAGAGATTATCTTGAAGGAACTGGGGGTGAAGGGCAAATATCTGGGCGCGGGCGTGGACCGCATCGATTATACCAAGGGCATTCTTGAACGCTTTAAGGCCGTCGAGCGATTCTTGGAAAAATATCCCGCTTACCAGGGAGAATTTACTTTTGTCGAGCTCGGGGCTCCCAGCCGAACTCACATTAAAGAATACCACGATTTGATGGCCACGGTGGAGGCCGAAGCAGACCGGATCAACTGGCGGTTTAAGGCCAAAGAATGGCAACCAATCGTGTTCTTAAAGAAGCACCACAGCCATGAGGAGATTCAGCCCTTCTATGAAACCGCCGACCTCTGCCTGGTGACCTCCCTGCATGACGGGATGAACCTCGTGGCCAAAGAATACATTGGCGCCCGGGAAGATGAATTGGGCGTCCTGATTCTCAGCCAATTCACTGGAGCCTCGCGGGAGCTCCGCGATGCCCTCATTGTTAATCCTTATGACATCGAACAGATGGCCGAAGCGATCCGCACAGCCTTGGAGATGGACCCTGCGGAACAAAAGGCGCGTATGCAAAGGATGCGGGAGACTCTCAAAGACCGGAACATTTACCATTGGGCAGCAAATCTAATAACTGCTTTGGCTCAGCTGCGCCTGGGAAATAAGGGAAAAATGAGCTAATCTTTTTTCCTGCCGAGTTTGACCATAGAAACCAACCACCCGGTTGAAAACCCGATCGAAAAACTTATTAAAATGGATAGGACGGTGGAGGTGGAGAATTCCCAGAATAGAAACTTGACTGCTGTAGGCTGAGGGTTCTCATCCCTTCTTGGCAGATCTCAGCTCTTGTTCAAAGCGTTTTTTCAATTCCTCAATTTTCTTCTTGGCATTCAGGCTCATATCCTGAGCGTCTCTTTTGATTTCCTCCAATGCCGGAAGGAAAAAGTCAAATGTCCCCTTCAGCTCGCTACTCAAGGCGCTTTGGGCCTGAGCGAAGGTCTCTTTGATTTGGTC
>JACRCA010000262.1 GCA_016234425.1 Deltaproteobacteria bacterium
CATGGCATCCACCGCTGCCTCTTGGTCAATCTTTTGTATGTCAAACCCCGCATGCACTAATACATAATCACCTACCACAACTTCTTCTGGCAGGAGCAGCAGACTCACATCCCGGCGCACTCCCGAGACATCAATAGTAGCCATTTTGTCCTTTATGGCCACTACTTCAGAGGGAATAGCCACGCACATCCGCAGGTCCTTTTATGTTTTTCTCCTTAAATTCAACGCCCCACTCCCGAAGCTTTTCCAAAATGGTATTCAAAAGTTTCCCAAAATTTTCGCTTAAAGTATCAGAGAGGGTAAGTCCCATTTCAATTTTCTCCGGCTGGATTCCAATGAGGGTGACTTTCGGGGGCTTTATCCCCACAAATTTAGCCGCAAAGAGGAGGTCCGCGAGGCCGATCTCATGGAAAGAAAGGGCTGGTTTTAAACAAGATGGGATTTCTTCATCTTCTATAATGGCAATAGTTCCGGGTTCCTTCTGTAGGTCAATGGCATCGACAAAAAGGATTTTTTCCGTTCCTTCCACGTAGGGGAGAAGATCGAGGCCCAGAGTTCCTCCATCAAGGAGACGGAAGTCTTGGGAAAAATCAAAATCTTTCCTGAGCGCTTCCACGACATGGACTCCTATCCCCTCATCTCTCAGGAGAATGTTGCCCAGCCCAATTACAGAGATTTTAGTCCACATCCAAAATCTTATACCCGGAGAAAATCGAGCTTATAATCCCATTCCTTTCTTTCATATCTATAACCCAGGCAATATAGATGTGGATGATTGCGAAGAAGATCACCCCCCACATGAACAGATGGTGATAGAGCCGAAGCGTTTGCGTTTGGGCGGGGATATAAGGCAGAAACCATTCCACCTGAACCCTATACACCCATCCGTGATGGCTCATAGAGGAGAGGAGAAAACCCGTGATGATTTCCAAAAGATAGAAGAAAAACAACGCTAAATAGGTGAAGGCAGCCAGGGCGTGGTGTCCCGCCCGATGGGGGAGTTCCTTTTTCATAAACAGGTAAAATTTTAAATCGTCGAGTATATCCCTCCACGCTTTTTTAGTTAAAGGTATATAATCCCCCCATCGGGCATACTGGTTCCCCGTAAAAAACCAGTAAATTCTGATGAAAAAACTGATGGTGAAGATGTAGGCAGCCACCATGTGGATGAACCTCATGATGGACATGACCAAAAATTCAGTCGGAGGAGAATAGGGTGGGGAAAAAATAAAGGGGAAACCGATGTAGAAGCCGGTAACCGAAAGGACAACAATTGCTGTGGCGTTAAGCCAGTGGGTCAAACGGACCGGCAACTCCCAGACATACACCCTTTTCAACATGGCAGCCTCCTTACAAGGCCCTTACCCTGACCAACTCATTCCGCTCCGAGTCAACTAAATGAATGGCACAGGCCATGCACGGGTCGAAGGAATGAATGGTTCGAAGGATTTCCAGCGGTCTATTCGGGTCGATCAAAGGCGTCCCCCGCAAGGCTTCTTCGTAGGGACCCCTCTGGCCTTTGGCATCCCGGGGAGAAGAATTCCATCCGCCCGGGACCACGCATTGATAGTTGGCTACGACCCCATCTTTAATAACCACCCAGTGGCACAAGGACCCGCGGGGGGCCTCATGGAAACCATACCCCCTGGCTTCTTTGGGCCAGGTAGAGGGCTCCCATTTCTCCCCATTATGGATGATTAAATCCCCACCCTTAATCCTGGCAGTAAGCTCATCGATCCATACCGGCAACATCTCTGCCGTCACCAGAGTCTCGACCCCTCTGGCAGCCGTACGGCCAAGGGTGGAGAATAAAGCTTCCGGTCCGAGCCGGAGGTTCTTTAAAACCGCGTCGACAACCTCCTTTATCCTCTTATGTCCAGAGGCATAGGCGACCAGCATCCTGGAGAGGGGACCGACTTCCGTGGGGAGGCCGTCGTACCGAATCCCTTTCACCCAGCTGTACCTCTTATCTGTCTCCAGGAACTCATAGGGTGGTTTGGGACCGGTATAATTAGGATTGGTTTCTCCAACCCAGGGATGCTTGGCCTTGTCATCTCCATCGCTGTATTTGTACCAGGCACGGGCCACATCTTCCGTAACCTTCATGTGATCCACTGGCTCGACCTGGCTTAAATTCTTGTTGCGAATAAATCCAGGTGGCAGCCAGCAGTTTTTAGTGTTGCTCAGGTTATCATTCTGGAATTCGCCGTAGGAAAGGTAGTTACCCACCCCGGCGCCGATAACGGCCCATTCCTTGTAAAAAGAGGCTACCGCAAGCAGGTCGGGAATGTAGACTTTCTCCACGAAAGCTAAGGCCTTCTTGGCCATTTCCCGCAAGAAGGCAATACTCCCCGCATTGATGGCATTCTGACTGTTCAGGTCGATAGGGATGGACATGCCACCCACGAGGAAGGTTTGGGGATGAGGGTTCTTAGCACCCAGGAAGGCCTGCATCCGGATGACGTCTCGTTGCCAATCCAGAGCCTCCAGGTAATGGGCCACCGCCATGAGGTTGGCCTCGGGAGGAAGTTTATAAGCTGGATGTCCCCAGTATCCGTTGGCGAAGATACCCAGCTGCCCGCTTTCCAGGAGCGCTTTGACTTTTCCCTGGACCGTCTGAAAATACCGGGGCGAGGCGTTCGGCCAGTCCGAGAGAGATTGGGCCAAGGCAGCGGTCTTTGAAGGGTCGGCCTTCAAGACGCTGACCACATCCACCCAATCCAGGGCATGGAGGTGGTAAAAATGAATCACGTGGTCCTGAACATACTGGATACCCGAAATCAGGTTTCTGATGATCCGCGCATTATCCGGAATGGTGATCCCTAACGCATCTTCTACAGCTCTCACGGAGCTGGTGGAGTGAACCGTTGTACAGACACCACATATACGGGAGAGAAAGGCCCAGACCTCCCTTGGATCGCGGTTTTTGACGATCAGCTCGATGCCGCGCCACATCGTTCCGGCTGACCAGGCATCCGTAACCTTCCCGCCTTCCACCTGAGCTTCGATTCTCAAGTGACCTTCAATCCGGGTGACCGGATCAATCACAATCTTGGGCATCTCTTTTCTCCTTTCCTACTCTTTATCCTCTTTAATTTCTGCCGATTCTTTACCAGAGCCTCTCTCTTTGATTGCCCTTATGATCGCATGGGCCGCAACGCCAACGCCGGCAGCCGCAGCCAGCGCCGCTCCGATCTGATCCGCCGTGAGCTGGTAGCTGGCTCCTGGAACGTTGGGAAGCCTTCTGTAAATTGGCCCCATGGCATCCCAGCTCTTATAGGCACTGCAGGAAAAGCAGGGATGTCCGGCCTGGACCGGCCAACTGGTTCCGGCATTATATTTGACCGTTGGGCAGTTGTAATAGGCCACGGGCCCTTTGCAGCCCATTTCATAGAGGCACCACCCAAGCCGGTGCCCTTCGTCTCCCCATTTCCGCACAAACTGCCCGGCGTCGAAGTGCATTCGTCTTTCGCAATTGTCATGGATCCTCTTCCCGTAACCAAAGAGGGGGCGAAGGCGACTATCCAGGGCTGGAAGGGACCCGAAGGTGAGAAAGTGGACGATGGTTGCCGTGATGTTTTCCACGTTAACCGGACAGCCGGCGAGATTGACCACGGTTGCCCTTGGAACAGCCTCTTTC
>JACRCA010000263.1 GCA_016234425.1 Deltaproteobacteria bacterium
AAGGCGGTGATCGAATCTTTAATCTTCGTCTCAGAAGGCCCCCTCCATATAGACCGAATCAAAGAGGTTTTAGGGGAAGTGAGTAAAAAAGAAATCCTGCGCTTGCTCTCTGATTTGCGGGGAGATTATGAACGTAGCCAGCGAGGTTTTACCCTGGTGGAGGTGGCCGAAGGATTCCAGTTCCGCACCCGACCCCAGTATGCCGAATGGATCAAAAGGCTGAAGAAAGCCAAACCTCTGGCTCTGAGCCAGCCTGCCCTGGAAACCCTGGCTATTGTGGCTTATAAACAACCCGTCGTGCGGGCGGAGGTGGAAAAAATTCGGGGAGTGGACTGCGGGGGAGTCCTGCGCACTCTATTGGAGAGGAAACTGATCAGGATTCTGGGGAAGAAAGATGTACCGGGAAAGCCATTGGTCTATGGGACGTCTAAACAGTTTTTAGAAAGGTTTGGATTGAAAGATCTGTCCAGCCTTCCTACCCTGAAGGATTTGGAAGGGTTAGGACCGCCCCCGGCAGAAGCACTTCTCCCTTTTCTGGGGCCGGGGAAAAAGGATGTAACGGCCGCAGAAGGAAATGAGCTTTTGCCGGATGAAAAGCTTGTCCTGGATGGCCCCTCTTCAGAGGCTACAAAAAATTCTCTCTGAAGCCGGTGTGGCTTCCCGCAGGAAGGCCGAAGAGCTGATCCGGGAAGGACGTGTTACGGTCAACGGACGCACAGCTCAGATCGGCGATAAGGCTGATCCTTTCCGCGACCACATCAAAGTGGATGGTCGTAGAATGGCCTTTCTTCCTGCGAAAGTTTATCTTCTTTTAAACAAACCCAAAGGTATCGTGACCACCGCCGATGATCCAGAAGGAAGGACAACGGTCATGGATCTGCTAAGGATGGAAAAAACCCGTCTCTTTCCAGTAGGGCGGCTGGACTGCGACGCGGAGGGCCTCCTCCTTCTGACCAACGATGGAGAGATGGCCCACAAATTATCCCACCCTTCCTCTCGCATTCCCCGCACCTATCAGGTAAAAGTGCAAGGAAAACCCACCCAGGATGAGATGCGCAAGTTGAGCCGGGGCATTTTTTTGGAAGATGGGCGAACGGCCCCTTGCCGGATTTCGCTTTTGCAAGAGACCGAAGAAAACCTATGGCTGGAGATGCTTCTTTTCGAAGGGAGAAATCGGCAGATAAAGAGGATGTGGGAGAAGCTGGGCTATCGAGTCTTAAAGTTAAAGCGCGTAGGATTTTCTGGCCTGGCCCTCGGGGGACTTAAGCCCGGTGAGTATCGGCCCCTCCGCCCAGAAGAAGTGGAAAAGCTGAAAGTCATGACCAAGGACCGGCCCTGCGGTCCTTAAGGGAAGCGATCATTATCCTATGGCCATCAAATTCTCCAAGAAGGGCGACCGGGGATTCACCAGCCTAATGGGCGGGCAGAGGATTTCAAAATCCGGGCCGAGGCCAGAGGCCTACGGTACCCTCGACGAAGCCAGCTCTGCCCTGGGAATCGCCAGGGCTTCGGCGACCCGGCCGAAGACTAAGGAAATCATTCTGAGCATTCAAAAGGACCTCCTCCATCTGGGCGCTGAGCTCGCCACTTCTCCAGAGGATATGCCGAAATACGCTTACCAGATCACCAAAGACCACGTGGAGCGATTAGAACGCTTAATTGCGGAACTGCAGGAAGATACTGTGATCGGGAAAGAGTTTGTCCTGCCAGGGGCGACGATGGCTTCGGCCGCCATCGACCTGGGACGAGCAATTGTCCGCCGGGCAGAGCGGAAAGCTGTGCGTCTGCTGCAGGAGAAAATCATTACTAACGCAGAGGTGCTTCGCTTCCTCAACCGCCTGGCCGATTTACTTTTTACCTTGGCCAGGTACGAGGAAGGCCAGGGAAAACCATGCATTCCTTAGTCCTGACCGCCAAAAAGACGATCAAGAAGTATGAGATGCTTCAGCCTGGAGACCGGGTAGTGGTGGGAGTTTCTGGGGGGGCAGACTCCCTGGCCCTTTTGCATATCCTTTGGGAAATTCGCCGGGATTTTCACCTTTCCTTGTTGGTGGCTCACTTGGACCATGGCCTGCGGCCGGAGGCGGGGCAGGAAAAATCCTTTGTCCGGAAAGCTTCGGCGGATCTGGGAATCCCTTTTTTCAGCCGGAAGGTGGATGTCCGGCAAAAGCAAAAGGAGGGAGGCCTTACCCTCCAGGAAGCAGCCCGCGAAGCCCGTTACGCCTTCCTTCTGGAAACCGCCAAATCTCAAAAAGCCACAAAAATTGCCCTGGGGCACACGGCCGACGATCAGGCTGAGTCCTTGGTCATGCGCCTTCTCCGGGGTTCAGGGACAAGGGGCCTTTCGGGGATTCCGCCTGTGCGAGATGGAATTTTTATTCGCCCCCTCATCGAGGTCTGGCGGGAAGAGGTGGAGTCTTTTCTCAAAGAAAAGAAAGTAGCCTATCTCTCAGACCCTTCCAATCGATCTCTGCATTTTCTGCGCAATCGGGTGCGCCATGAACTCCTGCCCATCCTGCAGCAGTATAACCCCAGGTTTCGCCAGACGTTGGTGCAGATGGCTGACCTCTTTCGGGCGGAAGAAGAGTTCTGGCAGAAACTTTTGGAAGAAAAGTATCCTTCCGTGGTCCGGAGCCAGAAGAGGGATTCTATCACCCTGGATGTCCCTTCCCTGATCAGCCGATCGCTTCCCCTGCGGCTTAGAATCTTTCGATATGCTATAGAAAAACTGCTGGGACATCTGCGCCGGATACGGCTCAGCCATATCTTGAGCATTGACGGCCTTCTCCAAAACCCGGAACCCAACAAAAGTATCCAGCTTCCCCAGGGGATTGGTGTGGCCAAATCTTATCAGACCTTGATTTTTTCCAAAGCCAAAGAGGGGGTCGTTCCTTTTGAACATTCAGTCCCGGGTCCTGGCTATGTAGAGATCCCTGAGATTGGGCGGGGGATGCGCTTCGAAGTTCAAGCCCGAAGACCGTTAGTCCCGTTCGAAGATTCTAAATGCGTTGCCGTGCTGGATTTCGACTCCATCGATTTCCCTCTGATCATCCGCTCCTTTCAACCTGGGGACCGATTCCAGCCCTTAGGGATGGAAGGGGAAAAGAAGGTGAAAGACCTGTTCATCGACTGTAAAATTCCCGCGGCGCGACGGAAAAGAATCCCGCTTCTTTTCAAGGAAGATCGGCTCCTCTGGGTAGTGGGGGTACGGATCGATCATCGAGCACGGTTGAAACCCGAAACCCGGCGCGTTCTACGGGTAGAACTCTTGTGAAAAGGAACCAAGAATGGCGGATGGAGAAAGAGAAGGAGAGCATTTTTTCATTGTTTCCATTGCTCATTTGTGATATAAAGAATGAAGCATGATCCCCAAAACCTCAAGTCAGTATCTAAGATTTTTTGCAGGAGCCTGAGGCGGAAGAATTGAGCCCCTTTTACAAGAATTTGGTGTTATGGCTGGTTATCAGCTTGATGATGATCCTCCTTTTCAACCTTTTTAACCAGCCCCGGACAACCCAGGAAAAAGTAATCTTTAGCGATTTTTTGGCGGCCCTGGAACGGGGAGAAGTGAAGGAGGTAACCATCCAGGGACATAACATTACCGGCCGCCATGTCAATCGTAAGGAATTCAAGACTTTTGCCCCTCCTTATCCGGATCTCGTTAAGGCTCTAAAGGAAAAGGATGTAAAGATCTCGGCGAAGCCCGAAGAAGAAACCCCCTGGTACATGACCATGCTGGTTTCTTGGTTTCCGATGATCCTCTTGATCGGCTTCTGGCTCTTCTTCATGCGCCAGATGCAGGCCGGCGGAACAAAAGCCATGTCCTTTGGCAAGGCCAGGGCTAAGCTGCTAACGGACACTAAGCAAAAAGTAACTTTTGTCGATGTGGCTGGGATCGAAGAGTCGAAGGAAGAACTTCAGGAAATCATCGAATTTCTCCGGGACCCCAAAAAATTCACCAAACTGGGAGGACGAATTCCCAAGGGAGTCCTCCTGGTTGGGCCCCCTGGAACTGGTAAAACGCTCCTCGCCCGGGCCATCGCTGGCGAAGCCAATGTTCCTTTCTTCTCCATCAGTGGGTCCGATTTTGTGGAAATGTTCGTAGGCGTCGGGGCTTCGCGCGTGCGAGACCTGTTCATTCAAGGAAAAAAGCAGGCGCCCTGTATCATTTTCATCGACGAGATTGACGCCGTAGGCCGTCATCGGGGAGCCGGACTCGGAGGGGGGCACGACGAACGGGAACAAACCCTTAACCAACTTTTGGTGGAGATGGACGGTTTCGAATCCAATGAAGGTGTGATCATCATTGCGGCCACCAACCGCCCAGACGTCTTGGACCCCGCGCTTCTTCGCCCTGGACGATTCGATCGCCAGGTAGTGGTTCCCAGGCCAGACGTTAAAGGACGGGAGGAGATCCTAAAAGTTCATACCCGAAAAACTCCGCTGGCCGATGATGTAAGCCTTACTGTTCTTTCCAGGGGCACTCCTGGGTTCACCGGGGCAGACCTGGAAAACCTGGTAAACGAAGCTGCCCTTTTGGCAGCCCGTCGCAGTAAGACTAAGATAGAGATGACCGATTTCGAGGCCTCCAAGGATAAGGTCCTCATGGGGGTGGAGCGGCGAACGATGATCATCAGTGAGGAGGAGAAACGACTAACGGCCTACCATGAGGCTGGCCATACGTTGGTAGCCAAATTTCTCCCCAGCGCTGATCCTATTCACAAAGTGTCCATCATTCCCCGCGGTCAAGCCCTGGGGATCACTCAGCAACTGCCCGCCGAGGACAAGCACACTCTATCCAGAGAGTATATCCTCAACAAGATTGCCATATTTTTGGGGGGGCGGGTTGCGGAGGAATTAGTTTTACATACGCAAACGACCGGGGCCGGAAACGACTTGGAGATGGCCACCGAATGGGCCCGAAAGATGGTTTGTGATTTCGGGATGAGTGATAAAATGGGGCCGGTCACCTTCGGAAAAAAAGAAGAACACATCTTCCTCGGAAAAGAGATCGCTCAGCCCAAAGACTTCAGCGAAAAGACCGCCATGGACATCGATACCGAGATCAGACGCATCGTCCTGGAAAACTATAACCGGGCCAAGGAAATTATCCTGCGAGAGATGGATAGACTTCACCGCTTGGCCTCAGCCCTTTTGGAGAAGGAAGTTCTTACGGGGGAAGAAATTAATGAGGTGCTGGGACTGAAGCCGTCCATTCCCGAAATCCCGCCGAGGGAGTTAGCGCAAGAGGCGAAGCTTTTTTAGAGAAGGGTCAAAGGTCAAGGGCCAAGGGGTAGAGCGTCAGCTCTGTTCTTGGTTATTGACCTGCGGCCCTTATTTTTTATAATAATCATTCATCGGGGAAAGTGGCGGAGCGTTCTTCAGACGCCCGGGAACTGGCCACTTTATTTCTTATGGAACCATCCCTTCTCCATTTTCGCCGCAGAACCTATGATCTTTCCCAGCGCACGCTTATCATGGGCGTGTTAAACGTAACTCCCGATTCTTTCTCCGACGGAGGGAGATTCTTCGAGAAGGAAAAAGCTGTGGATCAGGGCCAGCGATTGGCGGAAGCGGGAGCCGATATTCTGGACATCGGCGGAGAATCGACCCGCCCCGGGGCGAAAGCTTTGGATGAGGAAGAAGAAGCCCAACGGGTCATCCCGGTAATCCAGGATTTGAGCCAGAGGATTGAGATCCCTATCTCTATCGATACGCGGAAAGCGCGCGTGGCTGAAAAGGCCCTGGAAGCAGGCGCCGAGATGGTCAATGATATCAGCGCCCTCAGATTCGATGAACGCCTGGCCGAAGTGGTCGCCGAGCGGCGTGTCCCAGTGGTGTTGATGCATATGCGCGGGCAGCCAGAAACGATGCTTTTGGACACCCATTATGATAATCTTATGGGGGAAATCCTGGAATTCTTCCGGCAGCGCATTGACCACGCCGAATCTCGGGGCGTCTCCCCAGAGGGTATCATCCTAGACCCGGGGATTGGGTTCGGAAAGTCGCTGGAGGGGAAGCACAATTTGATCATCCTGAAGCATCTGCGCCAATTCAAGGTTCTGGGGAAGCCTCTACTCATCGGAACCTCCAGGAAGGCCTTCCTCGGGGAAATCCTGGGTCTACCACCTCGAGAGCGGGAAGAAGGGACAATGGCTACTGTGGCTGTGGCCATTCTTAATGGGGCCAACATCGTTAGGGTACATGAGGTGGAGCGGATGCGCAGGTTTGTCCAGGTGGTCGATGCAGTGATGCGGTGCACCGCAGAAGATTTTGTGCCGTAGAATCTCCTTTGAGGGAAAGATGGGAAAATTATTCGGAACAGATGGTATTCGGGGCGTGGCCAACGTTCATCCCATGACTACTGAAATGGCCATGCAAGTAGGGCGAGGGGTGGCCTACATATTCAAGAATAAACAGAAGCGCCATCGCATCGTCATCGGAAAAGACACCCGCCTCTCTGGGTATATGATCGAAAATGCCTTAGTGGCCGGAATATGCTCCATGGGAGTGGATGTACTTCTGGTCGGTCCCCTTCCCACACCAGGGATTGCTTTCATTACCTCTTCCATGCGGGCAGATGCCGGGATCGTAATTTCAGCTTCCCATAATCTCTTCCAAGACAATGGGATCAAAATTTTTTCTGGAGACGGATTCAAACTACCCGATCATCTGGAGAACAGAATCGAGGAACTGATCTTCTCCGATCAGATCGATTCTCTGCGCCCCACAGCCGCCGAGGTAGGAAAAGCCTTTCGGGTGGATGATGCCGTGGGAAGGTATGTGGTTCATCTCAAAAACACTTTCCCCAAAGCCCTGACCTTAGATGGGATGAAGATCGTTCTGGATTGTGCCAATGGGGCAGCCTACCGGGTGGCTCCTGCGGTTTTCGAGGAGTTAGGGGCCGAGGTGATTGCTCTGGGGGTGGAGCCCAACGGGGAAAATATCAATGATCGATGCGGCTCTCTTTGCCCAGGGATAATTATGGAGGCAGTGAAGAAGCAGGGGGCGGACATGGGCATCTCCTTAGATGGAGATGCCGACCGGGCCATCTTCTCCGATGAGCGGGGCAGTCTCGTGGATGGAGACCGGATCATGGCCATTTGCGCAGATGACCTGGGGAAAGCCCGGAAGTTAAAACGCAACACTCTGGTAGCGACAGTGATGAGCAATATGGGCCTGGACTTGGCTATGAAGGAGCGAGGAATCAAGGTGTTGCATACTCCGGTGGGGGATCGCTACGTGGTGGAAGAAATGGCTCGAGGGGGTTATAATCTCGGCGGTGAGCAATCCGGCCATCTCATCTTCCTCGATTACAACACCACCGGAGACGGCGTCCTTTCGGCTCTTCAGGTGCTGGCGGTTATGAAACGAGAGAGCAAAAAGCTCTCCCAATTAGCTGCGATTATGACCCCTTTTCCGCAGGTGTTACTCAACGTACCGGTTCACCAGAAGAAAGACCCTCACCGAATTCCAGAGGTGGCGTCCCTCATCAAAAAATTTCGGGAAAAACTGGCCGAGCGCGGGCGGATTCTGGTTCGGCCCTCTGGAACGGAGGATTTGATCCGGATCATGGTAGA
>JACRCA010000267.1 GCA_016234425.1 Deltaproteobacteria bacterium
AGCTCGGCCACTCGTTTCCGCCGAGCCTCCCCGGAATCCAGACTGTGGAGGTCGGCGACGAATTCCAAAATTTCCTGGCCCGTAAGCTTTTCGTAAAGATACGGACGGTCGGGGATGTATCCCAAAATAGACTTGGCCTCCACCGGCTGCCGGGCAATGTCTTTCCCCAAAAGAAGCACCCGGCCGGAGGTGGGCTTCATCAGGCCGACCATGATGCGGATGGTAGTGGTCTTTCCAGCCCCGTTCGGCCCCAGAAACCCGAAGACTTCTTCGGGAAAAACCCGCAGGGTCAAATCCCGTACGGCATGAAAATTGCCAAATTTTTTATGCAGCTGAAAAAGTTCGATCAACGGACCTCCAGCAATTCGATCTTCATACGGCCGATCACTTTGACGATATCCAGTTGCTTGTCCAGATCGCCTTCCGCTAAGCGAATATGGGTGGCGTCTGCCGGAATCTGGTTAAGGAGCGGGTCAACAGAGACCCATGCTCCCAGATGCACCTTAGCCCAGGAGTGATAATAGAACTTCCCCTCCTGGTAGATAATCCCGGTTTCCATATGGGCAGGAATGCCGCTGGCCCGGACGAGGGCAGCAAATAAGACCGTGTGCTCGTTGCAGTCCCCCATCTTTTGCTGCAGGACTTCGACTGCGCTGGGAATGCTCACCACCGGCCGTTTCTCCAATTCTTGATGAACCCAGGCCGCAAGGCGTCTAACTTTTTCTGCTGGATCATCGATCCCTTTCACGATGGCCTCGGCCTGGCGCCTGATTTCCGGATCGTCGGTTTGAATGAAAGGAGTTGAACGCAGAGCCTCCTGTCGATCCCTTTCCGGAAGGATTTTATGGGCAGAAGGCTTGGGGGGAAATTCTTCTTTCCGGATGATGACCTCGTTTCCGATACGGAGTTGGCGACCCCCCTGGATCTTCAGGTCTCCCAGTGCTGGGGATAGAATCTTGGCCCGCAGATAGCTCGCCGCCCGCGGATTTTCGATCTCTCCCTTCACCGGAATGGCTGTGAGGGCGATCAGGTCAACAATCTTTCCCCGACTCCAGTTCTGGTGCCTGGCTGCATTCTTGCTTTCCCGCAATAGAACCAAGCCGCCCGGGCTCTCTTCTTTCCAGATTTCACCGCTTCTGTCCATCCAGGACTTGACTACGATTCCTCGGAACTCCTCCCGCACCCGAAATAACTCCTTTTCTTCTCCGCCGATATTCAGATGTTCCGTTCCTTCCACCTCGGCGGTCATCTCTGCCCTGCTCAGGGTGGAGGGATCAAAAGCCGGAATCCGGTATTTTTTCCCCTTGGCCAAACCTTGGGCCAAAAAATAGAGTTTTGTTTGACCCAGAATATAGGGCACCTCTGGGAGTATAATTTCTTGCTGCCGTTCCTTTCCGGCAGAGTAAGACCTCAAGGTTAATCGTTGGCCTGCACCGGCCGGGGAATCCTCAACGCGCCCGGCCAGTCGGAAATGGAGCAACCCAGATTTTAGATTGAAATCAAAGGATTCAAGAATCAGGTTTTGATTCGTTTGGTATTCCAAAGTCTGTTCGATGTTCTGGGGCGTACCCAGTACGCTCAGTTTCAGCCAAACCTTTTCTTTTACCGAGACCTTTTCCGTTTGTTGCTGCTGGATCGTCACGGCATACCCAATCTTTTCCCCTTTCCAGTAGATTCCCCACCATTCTTCCCCGAACTTCATCCCTTCTTTGGCCAGGACAGGGGTGATTTTCAGTGGTTCAGGCTGGAGCAGGGTCTTTTCCACAAGTAAGCCCATCATCACCACCCAAGTGAAAACAATGGTAACTTGAAGTCCGAGCCCCCCGCGGTGGAATAAAAATCTTTTCGCCCCCATCAATAAACGGTTCATAACTTTTCTATCCGCCTTAATTTCTTATCGGCATACCATCTTGCAGTCGTAAATATTTTTCTCTTTAATCCTCAGGAGGCCCGAGATAAGGGATCAAAGGAGGGATAAGGTCGCGCAAATCCATGCTGCGGATAGAGAGGGTAGCCAAAGAGTCCAATTGGGGCGAGAGGGAATTGAAGGCGATCGCCAGTCCGACCATTTGGAACATAACGATGTCACCCGGGCTGTCCCCCACGGCCAGTACTTCTTCTTTTCGGAGATTAAACTTCCGCTGAGCATCTTGGACCCACTCTCCCTTCCGGTCATAATGGACGTTAATCTTTATTTCTCCGTTGAGCACGCCGTCTTCCGCTCCCAGCTCGTTGGCGACGGCATAATCGAAGGCATACCTCTGCGCTATCCAGTCCGCTAAAAAAGAGAGGCCGGAAGAGATGATTCCCATCTTGATCCCCTTAGAACGCAAATACCCGAGAAAGTCGTCAATTCCATCATAAAGGGGGATTTCCCTGAGGATGCGCTCCAGTTCAGCAACCTTCATTCCTTTCCAGATCTCTGCGTCCAGCTGACAGAACCGGTCGTAGGTGATCTGCCCGCGTAAGAAAGCCTCCTGAAATTTCTCGGCGTATCCATTCCAGACCCCCAGCCGCCTGTGGATATATTCCCAGGCACTCTTCTCTTTCGTGAGAGTGCCATCCAGGTCAAAAAGGGCCAGTTTAAATGTTCGTCCCCGATCCATTTTCTAAGGCCAATTGGGTTAACCGCCGATCTGCCTGCAAAAAATGCCTCAGGCCTAAAATACAATCAGAAACCAGAAAATCTTCTTGGAAATAACCTGGGGAGAGAAACGGGAAATTTAGATTGCTTGAGGGCTGAATAGGGGAGTGGATTTTTTTACATCTCCGTCTTAAAATCTTCGGGTTTCAGCTTATCGAAGAGTTCATCAATCCATTTATCGGAAACTTCCTTCTTGGCCTTTTGTTCTATTTGGCCGGCCGATTCCAGGACTTTCTCGGCAACGTAGATGGGCGCTTTAGCGCGGATGGCCAAGGCGATGGCATCGCTCGGACGGGAATCAATCTCCACCAACCGTCCTTCCACTTCCAGGGAGATAACCGCATAGAATGTATTGGAGCGCAAGTCATTCACCGCGATCTGGCGCACGTTGGCGTTCATCCCTTCAATGATGTTTTTCATCAGGTCGTGGGTCATGGGGCGGGGGGTCCAGGTGTGCTCGATCCCCATGGTGATGGCATTGGCCTCGAAGAGACCCACCCAAATAGGTAAAGTTCTTCCCGTGGCCTCATCTTTGAGGACGACAATAGACTGGTTGGTCTCCGAGTCATAGAATAATCCCTGCACTTTCATTTCCACCATGGGCTTCCCCCTAACGAAGTTAATCTTTTCTCATAAGCTGAGGTTTTATTATATGCCCGCAAGCCATAAAAATCCAGTTTTTTGTCAGCTAACCCCGCCCCATACTCACAATTTCTTGCAAAAGGCAATGGAGGATGAGGCTGGCCGAACCTTTGATGATCCAGTTGGAAACATACCGGGTGAGCTGAGTTTCTTCCAAATTCACCTCCACAATGGTCGCCCCAGCCCTTTTGGCGATTACCGGTAAGTCGCAAGCCGGCGAGACTACAGCGGATGTACCGATCACCAGCATCAGGTCGGAACTCCCTGCTTCTTCCCTCGCCTCCATGTGCGCTCCCCAGGGAATGGGCTCGCCAAAGAAGACCACATTGGGTTTGAGCACTCCTTTGCAAGTACAGCGCGGGGGAAGAAGTTCCATTTTGACTTCCTGGCGGTCGTAAAGGCGGTGGCAAGTCATACAAACCAGTTTCTTACCATTGCCGTGAAATTCAATGACCCGTTTACTCCCGGCGGCCTGATGTAGATTATCTATATTCTGCGTGACGACTGAGCTGAGGAGTCCCATTTCTTCCAGCTTGGCCAGAGCAAGGTGCGCAGGGTTGGGCTCGGAATTTTCCACCAACTCTCCCATCTCCTGCAGCATGGCCCAAACTTTTTTAGGGTCGGCGAGAAACGCTTCAATGGTGGCATATTCCATGGGGTCATACTTTGACCATAACCCTGAAGGGCCACGAAAGTCCGGGATACCGCTTTCAACGGAGAT
>JACRCA010000271.1 GCA_016234425.1 Deltaproteobacteria bacterium
ACATTTTCATAAACCACCGCAAACGTTTTTTCTCCGGTCAGCATATCCAGGGGAATCTTTTTTTGCCCATCAGCTTGGCCATGTATTTTTAACAGCGTGGGTCCCTCTGCTTTTACCCCTTTTACATTGGCGCAAACCAGAATCTCATGGGCAACATTAGCGTAAGGGACGAGAATTCTTGTCCCCTTGATCGCGTAAGAGCCATCGGAGGACTCCTTAGCCTCCAGGTTTGGCTGCTCATAATCATACCGACCTCTCTCATCGAGGAGTCCCATAGTCAAAATTTTTTCTCCTCGAATGGTGGCAGGTAAGTATTCAGCCTTGAGATTTGCGTCCCCTGCTTCCCTTATGACCAAGCCCGATAAAACCGCGCTACAGAAAAAAGGACTGGGGAGAAGAACCTTCCCCATTTCTTCCAAAAGGATGAACAGGTCAAAAAAACTTCCCCCAATTCCTCCATACTGTTCATCATAGATTAGCCCCAACCAGCCCATCTCGGCCATCTCTTTCCAAATAATTGGGGAAAAGCCCTTCTCATCTTTTAGGATATTCTTAATAAAAGAACTGGGGCATTTTTCCTTCAAATAGCGGGCCGCATTATTCTTCAACAGAATGGTTTCTTCTTTAAAACTGAAGTCCATATTTATTTACTCCTTCCCCTTGATAAAGGGACAGAAATCCCGGTCAGCTTCTGGGTAAGCCTAATTTTCTTAAGGCTACGATATTCTTTAAGATTTCTACCGTACCGCCCTGAAGGTTATAACTTGGAGCCCAAAGGTAACTCTCCGCCAAGTCCCCTCCGAATGCTGTCCATTTTGTTTCTCCCCGAACTTGACTGGGGGGACCGAGGACCCGGGTGGCCACGTCATTCAGGCGCTGTTCATATTGGGTGCAATAGGCTTTGCACAAAGCCGCTTCATTGGTAGGTTGTTTGCCTTGATCGATGGTCCAGGCCGTATAATAACAAAGAAGCCTACCCACGTTGAACTCAATCTCCAATTGGGCGATGGAATCTTTGATCCAGGAATAGAATTCATCTCCAAAACCACTCTTTCCTATCTTCCTCAGGTAACTTTTTAGCTGTTCAAATAGAGGGTAATTTTGCATCAGCCTTTCAAAACCAGCCCGTTCATAATCCACCTGGGCCATTATTTGCTTAAAACCCCCGTTTTCCTGACCGACCAAGAAATCCTTAGGCACTCTAACATCGTCGAGGAATACTTCGTTAAAACTTTGTTTACCGGCCATATTAATGATCGGCCTGACGGTAATGCCAGGGAATTTCATGTCGATAATAAATTCGCTACATGAAAGATGTCGCGGGATAGAGCTATCCATATTGGTTCTCGCCAACAACCAGCCATAATCCGCTAAATGTCCACCCGATGTCCAAACCTTCTGGCCTTTTATGACATAATGATCTCCATCTTTTGCAGCCGTCGTAGATACGGCGACCAGATCTGAGCCAGCATTAGGTTCACTAAAGAGGAGGCAAAACCTCATTCCATCATCCGCCCTTACGATTCTCGGCAAGAAATATTCTTTTTGCCACTGCGATCCGAAATGGATGATAGCGGGTCCGACTTGGCGGTCTGCTAAAAAGTGGTACCCAATGGGAGCCTGAACTTTCATAAGCTCTTCCATCAGTATTGCTTTTTCCACATAGGTTCGGCCCTGCCCCCCATGTTCCTTCGGCCAGGTTAACCCGATCCAACCCCTCTTGGCCATCTTGCGGGAGAATTCTTGGGAAGAACCTTCGATGAGACCCCCACAATGGACAGAAAAAGTTCCCGCCTGGAGTTCGGCCTGGAGAAAATCCCGAACTTCTTGGCGAAATTGATTTTGTTCTTTGGTAAAAGTGAATTTCATCTCTCCCCCTATCTCTTATATTTTTGGGTATCAGGGGTTAGTCTTTGGCGATCCAACCCGTTCCTTCTGGCAGATTTTTTCCCATATCCCCTCAGTGGCGGGGTCCTCAACCGAATGGAAGCATCTATAACTTTCACCCCCTGCCCTTCTGGCAACACCATTAACGAAAGGTTAACCCCTTACAGGAGACCCTGTAATTCAGTCATCATCTGAGAGAACTTCACAATGGTATCCGCCAAAACCGGTGCATCCCCCTTCTGTCTTCTTATGCCCCCTTTAAGGAGCACGCTCCCCCTCACCGCCGCAATCATTTCCCAGGCCTGCTGGGGCCACAGGGGAGCAATTCGATAACATGCATCCTGATAGATCTCTCCCAGCTCTCCCCCCATCCCCAACATCACCACTGGACCAAATTGGGGATCATTTTCTCCTTTCAGGACGAATTCATAACTCTCGGGCGGCCGTTGGGCCATCCCTTCATCGATCACCGATATCCCATACCAGGAAAGCAATTGCTTGCCCTCCTTTTGGGTGATCAGGTCCTGGTTTTCCTGGATCCATTGAGCCACCCTTCTTCTCCTTCCCCCGTGGGGATCTACGGGGGGATGCAAGGAATTTTTCTCCTGGGCTAACCAAGATTTACGAGACCCAGCGTAAGCCATCAGTTTTCTTATTGCTTTGGCTGCCTGTACGGGGGTTTGCAAATGGGGAATATTGGCCTGATCGAGCAGCTCCAGGGCTTTTCCCAGCAACGATTCGTTCGCACTCCAGGAAACCACGATCAGTTTTTCTGTAGCGGCCGACACTTCAGCAATTTCCGCGGCAAATTGTTCAGCGTTCGGTCCGGTGGCCATGGTAATCAAGATCGCTAACACATCTACGGCCTGATCGGCCAGCACGGCCTTCAATGCTTCCTTAAATCCTTCGGGCTGGGCGATGATTTGGGCGGTCACATCTACGGGATTTTGAGTTGTTCCAAAGGAGGGAACAAATTTTTTCAGAGATTGCTGCGTTCCCTCGCCCAATTCCACGACTTCCAAGCCGAGCTCTGTACACTTATCCACCATCATCACTCCTGCCCCTCCCGAAGTAGACACGATGGCCACCCTGTTCCCTGGAGGCAGTTTTCTTTCTTTGGCAAATAGGGTGCTAAAATTCAGTATCTCGTCAATGTCATCGGCTCTTAAAATCCCGTATTGCTGGCAAACTCCGGTAAAAACTTCGTCGTTGCCGGCGTCCGCCGCAGTGTGCCGCCAGGAAGCTTTTTTGCCTACTTTTGAACGCCCCACTTTGATAAAAATCAGGGGCTTGCCGCTCTCCAAGGACAATTCAGCCACTCGGGCCAGTTTCTTTCGGTCCCTGATTGCCTCAGCATAGGCAGCGACCAGCCGCACCTCTTCATCATGAAGCATAAACTCGATAAAATCTGTCAAATCTAAAACCGCCTCATTTCCTGTGCTGACCACATACCGAAAGCCCACCCTATCCCTTTGCCCTAATGAAAAAGTTGAGTAGCCGAATGCTCCGCTTTGGGAAACATAACCCAGCGGACCAGGAACTAAATCCTTGGCCTCCAAAGCCGGGCTAAAAGTGACTGGCGCTGGCGCTTTCAGATTTAATAACCCTTGGCAATTGGGGCCACATATGAGCAAATCATTTCTTCGAGCTATTTCGCGTATTTTCTCCTGAAAGGTTTCCCCTTCGGCGCCCACTTCGGCAAATCCCGAACTGCCAATGATGATATTCTTGCATCTTTTTTCGGCGCACTGGGCCAGAGCGTCGAGCACCCTGTCCGCCCGGATAAGGATTAAAACCAGATCGGGAACGATCGGCAGGTCTCTAAGGGTCGGGTAGCAGCGATAACCAGCAATCTCCTGGTAGCGGGGATTGACTGGATAGACTTCTCCCTGGTAGCCGTGAGCTTTTAAATATTTGATCGGCCGGCCCGGGAGGGAGTTGTAATCTTGCGATGCTCCCAGAACCGCAATGGATTTGGGGTGAAAAAAAATTTCAATCTCTCCCCTATAGACACGATTGCATCCTCCCCTGGCAATGCCGCTGAGATGGGGGAAATTTTTCGGCCAGCTTTAGGGGATGACTTTTAAAAGATTTCCCCCTTCAAGCCGCCCCTTTGGATTGTAATTTCGTCATCAGGGCCTTCATGGTCTCATGGTGATCTTTGGAAGATCGGATCACCCCCATATGCGAGGAAATTAAATCCAGAGCGGTCCGCAAATCTACCCGGCTACTCTGGTAGGTAGCCCGCTTAATGGTTTGAATGATCAAACTGGGACCTTTGGCCAATTTCCTGGCAAAATCATAAGTTTCTTCCATCAATTTATTCGCCGAATAAACTCTATTCACCATGCCGATGCGCAACGCTTCCTGGGCATCAATAAAATCCCCCGTCCAGAATAGTTCGAGGGCTTTGGCAACCCCAACGAGTCGTGGCAGATAGTAACATCCCCCATCTCCCGGAACGAGCCCAGCCTTAATGTATCCTTCAGAAAGGCGGGCCGTATCCGCGGCAAAACGCAGATCGCACATTAAAGCCATGTCTAAACCGGCACCCACTGCCACCCCGTTTAAAGCGGCAATGACTGGCTTGTCCATATCTTCCAAGGATAAAGGTATGCGATGAATCAGTTCCCATAGGACATTTTTATG
>JACRCA010000275.1 GCA_016234425.1 Deltaproteobacteria bacterium
CTTTTTACAAGGTTTTTTAACTTGAAAAAGGGGGAGGGTTGCGCTACCGTTTAAAAAGCAGATAGGGAGATGGGGAGATGAGGAGATGGGGAGACAAAAAGATTTTCAACGATTATCATGCAGCACCCGATCCCCCCATCTCCCCATCCCCTCAAAATGCTCCCATCCATCCCCATCCGCGATTGTGGGCCTCCATTACTATCCTCCTCCTTCTATTCGTTCTTTCCCTCGGCTGCGGAAAAACAAAGGATGAGGGCTCTCTGCCCGCCGGGGCGCAGGGCAATCCAGAGAAAGATCTGCCGGCCTACGGGGATCTTCTCATCCAGGGATCCATCGGCGACGCCAGTAACCTAATCCCCATGCTGGCATCAGACAGCGCCTCTCACGACATTGCTGGGTTGATCTTCAACGGCCTGGTAAAATACGACAAAAACTTAAACCTGGTTGGTGACCTGGCTGAGTCCTGGGAAGTCTCCAAGGATGGCCTGACTATCACCTTTAAGTTACGCAAAGGGGTGAGATGGCAGGATGGAAAAGAATTCACGGCCGAGGATGTGATGTTTGGGTTTAAGACCATCATCAACCCGAATACGCGCACAGCCTATGCCGGGGACTATAAGGAAGTAAAGGAGGCGGTGGTCGTTGATCCCCATACCTTCCGGGTTACCTACAAGCGCCCCTTTGCGCCAGGGTTATCCAGCTGGGGCTCTCTGGTTGTTCTACCCAAGCATCTGCTGGAGGGGCAGGATATCAGCACGACGCCATTCAGTCGGAAGCCCATCGGGATGGGACCATACCGCTTCAAAGAATGGAAGACAGGGGAAAAGATCGTCCTCCAGGCCAATCCAGAGTACTTCGAGGGTCGTCCCTACGTTGATGGGTTCATTTACCGGATCATCCCGGACCCTGCTACCATGTTTCTGGAGCTGAAGGCCGGAGGCATTGATTTCATGGGTCTCACGCCCATGCAGTATAAACGCCAAACTGACACTTACAAAATGCGCCGGGATTTCCACAAGTATAACTTTCTGGCTTTTGCCTATCCCTATCTGGGCTACAACCTGAAGGACTGGAAGTTTCAGGATCAGCGCGTTCGCCAGGCCATCACGTATGCCATCAATAAAGAAGAGATCATTGAGGGAGTACTCCTCGGTCTGGGTCTGATCGCTACCGGTCCGTATAAGCCCGATACCCCCTGGTATAACCCCAATGTGCGCAAATACCCCTACGATGTGGAAAAAGCCAAGAAATTGCTGGCCGAGGCCGGGTGGAAGGAATCGGGAAGTGAGGCAATCTTGCAGAAGGATGGGAAACCCTGCGAGTTTACCATCCTTACCAATCAAGGCAATGAGTCCCGAGCCAAATGCGCGGAGATCATTCAGAGGCGGTTGAGGATGGTAGGAATTAAAGTAAAGATTCGCACGGTGGAATGGGCGGCGTTTATCAACGACTTTATCGATAAGAAAAATTTTGAGGCAGTAATCTTGGGATGGACCCTGGGACAGGACCCTGACCTTTACGACATCTGGCATTCGAGCAAAGTGGGAGAGAAGGAGCTGAACTTCATTTCTTACAAGAACAAGGAAGTGGATGCGCTGCTGGAGAAAGGGAGGTACACCTTCGACCAGAAGGTGCGCAAGGCGTGCTATGACCGTATCCAGGAGATTTTGGCTGAAGAACAGCCTTACACGTTTCTCTATGTACCTTACGCCTTGCCCATCATCCATGCTCGATTCCAGGGCATCGAGCCAGCCCCCGCGGGCATTTCGTACAACATTTATAAATGGTACGTTCCCAAACCTGAACAGAGGTACGTGCTGAAGCCGTGAAGTTAAGGAAAGAGTTCGGAGTTACGAGTTCGGAGTTCAGAGTTGGAAACACATCGAACTAAAAACTGGAAAACCGAAATCTGAAACTCCCGCAGCAAGAAGAATGTCTTTGACTCAAACGATCAAAGAGAAAGCCCTGGAGCTGGGGTTTGTGGCTGCGGGGATTGCTACGGCAGAGCCATTTTCCCTCTTTGCGGAAGAGCTGGCCAGTCGCCCGGAGATGTATGAATGGGGCAAGACCCTGAGCCAGAAGGCTGCGGTCAGAGATCTGGACCTCTCCCGCTTTGTCGACCCAGCCCGAGTCATTCCTGAAGTCAAGTCTTTAATTGTGGTAAGCGATAGCTATTTTGAGGAAGATTTTCCTCCTTCGCTGGTGGGGGAAATTGGCCGCTGCTACTTAAAGGGGCTCTTTTGTCCGGAGGGAACCATTCACAGCCAGCGCAGGAAAGATTTTAAAAATTTTCTTCAGGAATTGGGCATGAAGGTCCGATACGGCCCGGCACCAGCAAGGATGGCTGGGGCCAGGGCCGGGGTGACGAATTACGGCAAGAACTGCTTTGCCTTCGCCAACGAAGCAGCTGGGAAAAGCTCCTGGATAGTGAACGAGCCCTACCTGGTGGATAAGGAGCTTGACCCTGATGAACCCACCATAAGGGTAGGCTGCCCGGAAGATTGCCAGAAGTGCATAGAGGCCTGTCCTACCGGAGCGCTATATGCCCCGTTGAAGATGGACCCCCGGAAATGTATTGCCTACCATTCTTATTTCAACGACGGAGAAATTCCTAAAGAGATGCGCTCCCAGATGCGAACCTGGGTTTACGGGTGCGACCACTGCCAGGAGGTCTGTCCCCGCAATAAAAAATGGCTGGAGAAGAAAAAGCCCATGGACTCTGCCCTCCTTGAACGAACAGAGCATTTTCAGCTCAGCGCTCTACTGACCATGTCCCAGGAGCATTTCGAACAACATGTCTGGCCATTGCTCTATTACATCCGTAAAGAGAATCGCAAAATCTGGCGGAGGAATGCAGCTATTGCCTTGGGCAATCAGGGAGACCCAGAATCTATTTCGCTCCTGGCCGCTGCTCTGGAAGATCCAGAATCTTTAGTTCGGGCTCATGTTGCCTGGGCACTGGGGAAGATGGGTGGGAGGAAAGCCAGGGAGGCCTTGGAGAAAAGAAGAAGTTTGGAAAAGGATGAAAAGGTTCGGGA
>JACRCA010000272.1 GCA_016234425.1 Deltaproteobacteria bacterium
ATTGGCGCCGGTCAGAGCGTCCCCGCAAACGAAAATCTTATCTCGCGTTAAAGATCGCTTGGTCAAAGGGTCTCCGGCTAAACATTTTGAAGTTGGATCAAATAGCTCCTCCGGGAAGCAGTTAGGCTCCACTCGCTGACCGATGGCCACAATGATTGTTTCCGCATTAAGGATAAGCCCGCAAGTTGGCTCGAGGGTGGGATTAAATTTTCCCGAGCTATCGAACAAGGAAAAGCACTTAGAAAACTCTACTCGGATGGGGCTGTCACCCTGGACTACCAGCCGTTTCGGGCCCCAGCAGTTTTCCACGATCACTCCTTCCTCTTGCGCCTCCTGTAGTTCCCTTGCAAAAGCCGGCATCTGGGCGTAGTCTTCCAAGGAGACGATACGGACTTCGGGCACTCCGAGCTTCCGGCAGCTCAAGGCAGCATCCACAGCGGAGTTTCCCCCACCAATGATGATTACTGATCGGCCCAGTGGGGGTGGGGTTCCTTCTTTGGCTTGCCGCAAAAGCTTGAGTCCTGGAATGATTCGCTCAGAATCTTGGCCGGGCATATCCAGCTCTATTGCCGCACCGGCTCCGATGCTCAAAATTACTCCAGCAAAATCCCTCTCGAGCCTTCCTAACTCTATCCTTTGCCCGATCCGTTCCCCAGTCCGGAATGATATGCCCATTTGACAGAGCATCTCAACGGCCCGTTGTACCAGAGATATCGGTAAACGAAAAGACGGAATGGCATAGCGTAACGCCCCGCCAGGTTCATTTTCCGCTTCGAAGACAGTGACCTTATGCCCTTTCGTCCGCAATTCATAAGCGGCCATCAGCCCAGCAGGTCCAGAGCCCACTACAGCCACCTGAAAGTCTGTTTGTTTTGCTTCTTCTGGCAGGCGGTAAGAGATTTCGGAATAAAAATCAGACAGGTAGTATTTTAGAGCACGAATATGAACTGCCTCATCTATTTTCCCTCTCTCACAAGCCGCCTCGCAGGGATGGGAGCATACCCGGCCCAGAATCCCGGCGAAAGGAGAGTAAAGTCTCATTTCCTCAGCAGCTTCTTTCTCCTTGCCCTGGGCGATCAGGCGAATGTATCCCTGACAGTTCATGTAAATCGGGCAGGCTGCTCGACAGGGCGCCACGGAGAGTCGAATGTTGTCCAATATGCAACGCTCGACGCAGATCCCACAAGCATAGCAGAGGGCGCTGTCAATCCGAATGTTGATATCCGAGATCATGGCCCTGCCCCCTTGCCGCCCATACTGATGAGCGGCTTGGTACTCACTCGAATATCGTCTGGATGTTCACCCTGGCGTAAGACGACATGGCATAGCCAGTTTTGGTCATCCATTTCGGGGTAGTCGGTTCGGCGGTGGGCACCTCCCCAGCGGCTTTCCTTGCGTTCCAAGGATGCCCGAGCCGAAAGCGTAGCACACTGGATGATATGCTCGACCTCGTATAGCTTGGAAAGCTCATGCCCATTTCGGACCATGACTTGGTCTTCCATCTCCCCTTTAAACCGCTCGGCCCATTCGGCCCAGCGCAGAAGCTTATATTCATTCTTCGGTGAGATCACATAGTCGCCGATGAGCCTTCTCACTTTGTCCTCTAACTCTCGGACGTGGATATCCCGTCCGGTTGTGCTCAATAGGCGGCAGCGCCGATCTTCCACGACCTTCACCTGTTCTTGATCGAGTCGGCCAGGGGGGTGGTCCGAAATAAATTTAACCGCCTGCTCTGCAGCCACTTCCCCAAAAACAAAGGCGCCGGTGAGATGCTGCTTGGGCACGCAGGCCACGTCGCCGGCGGCGTAGAGACCGGGTACTCCTGTTTCTGCTTTCTCATTGACCACAATCCCCGCCATACCATGTCCGCCACATAGCTGGCACTCGGTTGGCCACAGTTCGATGTCTCTTATCCGGAAATCCACTCCCCGCCCCCTGAAAAAGCGTTCCTGTACGGGTCTTTCCGTGGTGAAAAGAATATGCTCTATCTCCTCGATTACCTCTGGCTGGAGATGGCTCAGCCGAATCCTCAGAGGGCCGCGCCCCTCACTGAAGGCTTGCTCCATGCTGGTGAGGTCGTGGCACTGCCCTTCCATGATGATGTGGTCAAAAATGTCCAAGAGCCGGCCGCCTCGGGTGAGGGTAATGGCCAGCAGGGGCATATTAGCGTCCTTGATTAACATGGCCCGCCGGGCATATTCCATGCCGGTCAGGCCGGCTCCGGCTTTATAAGCCATCACGTATCCATCCCCGGTATTTCCGGGATAATCAAAAGTCCCATACAGGTAGCCAGAGTTAGGGAGGGAGAAACGGGCTGTGCCTCCTGCGGCCAGGATGACAGCCTTAGCCTGGCAGATCACCAGTTCGCCAGTGCGCACGTGGACTCCGATGGCCCCCGCCACCCGCCCCCCGTCCAAGAGCAGATTCAGCCCCATAACCCGGTTTACCGCCAGGGCGCCTTTTTCCAGGGCTTTGCGGGAGATGATTACCTTGAGGTTCGGCTCTTCCATGGCGGTGAGAAACTCTCCCTTGGGATGATACTGGAGGGTACGATAGCTCCCCTTCTCATCCTGGGGGAAATAGACGCCCCAGCTCTCTAATTTCTTCAACAAAGGGAAGGAACGCCGGGCCATTTCGTAGCTGGCCGGAGCGTCAACGATTCCGGAGCAGCTCAGGGTAATCGACTCTACGTAGAGTTCAGGGGTAGTGAAGTCGGGGATGGCTACGATATTCAGAGCATCCATGCCGCGGGCGATGGAGCCGCTGTATTTGATGTCCCCTTTTTCGAAGATCACCACTTTGAGATCAGGCTGGAGTTCCAAGGCCCGATTCGCCGCCAGGCAGCCGGCACTGCCGCCACCGATGATCAACAGGTCGGCCTTTACGTATCGATTTTCCATTTCTGATTTCCTTTCCTGTCCTTCCAAAGAGTGGGGATTCACCAGTTAAAGAAATTTCTACCCATAATAGCACGTCTGCCTCCCTCTACGCCCATGATCTATCACCTCCTCCCTGTCCTCCCCCGTCGAGGGGAAGGGTCAATCTGGGGGCAGGTATCCGGAAAATGTCTTTCTTCTTGTTTTATCAAGAATACTGGATTAAATTATTAGCGGATTCAACCGAGAATTTTGCTCGCACCAGCACTTCTCCCAAACAAGACCTCTCACGGGCCGGCAGGGAGTTGGGGCGGAGGAATCCTTTACGTAAAATGCAGAAGATTGGAATTTAAAAATGGAGGGGAAAAACCAGCGAAAGGAGAAAATTACCGCCGTAGTACTATTTGGATTCTCCTTGCTCTATTTCTTCAGCTGTTGGCACCTAAAATTGGGAACTGCCAGTAATCCAGGGCCTGGATTCATTCCGGTGGTAATAGGTAGCCTATTGCTTCTCTGCACGACGTCATACCTGATGCGCGTATTCGGGAGCAAATTTTCTGAAAGAAAAACAGGGGATATAGCTGCGGGGGAGGAGAAAAATTACCGGGCTATTTATGGCATATTAGCCTGCACGACGGCTTATCCCTTTATCCTGGAGATACTGAAATTCTCAATCTCCACCTTAACCGTGGCCTTTGTCATGTTGATTCTCTTGAAGCCCCAAAGACCTATTTTTTCTATCTTCCTCGC
>JACRCA010000268.1 GCA_016234425.1 Deltaproteobacteria bacterium
AGTAGCAATAAGAGAACGGACCAATACGGAGGAAACTTTAAAAACCGGATGAATTTTCCTCTGGAGATCATCCGGGGGATCAAAAAGTCGCTGGGCCAAGATTATCCTCTTTTATTCCGCTTCAGCGCCGATGAGTTCGTGGAAGAAGGAAGGTCCCTGGAAGAGTCGAAGCAGGTAGCCCGGGGGCTCGAAGGGGAAGGCGTCCATGTCTTAGACGTCAGCGCAGGGACTTACGATTCTATGCCCACCCTCATCGAACCAATGTCCTACGAAGAGGGCTGGAAGATCTACCTAGCTGAAGAGATAAAAAAAGTGGTTAAGATTCCAGTCATCGGCGTGGGCGTCATCCGCACCCCGGCCATGGCGGAAAATATTTTAAAGGAAGGCCAGGTTGATTTTTTGGCCTTAGGAAGAGCTCTCCTCGCAGACCCTCATTGGCCCAATAAGGCTCGGCAAGGCCGGGTGGATGAAATCATCAAATGTATATCCTGTAACATTGGATGTATCGGGGGAAGGGTGTTTCGGGATCTGCACATTCGCTGCACCATCAACCCGGTTACGGGGAGAGAACGGGAATTTGGGACTCTAATTCCAGCAGCGAAAAGGAAAAAAGTGCTGATCATCGGCGGCGGCCCCGCGGGGATGGAGGCTGCCCGAATTGCCAAGATGAGAGGGCATCAGGTCACGCTGGTGGAAAAAAGCGCGCGGCTGGGAGGACAGCTGCGATTGGCAGCGGTTCCTCCAGGCAAGGACAAAATCAACTGGTATTCTGACTACCTCCTTTACCAGATGGAAAAATTAAAGATCAAAATCCACCTCCGTCACCAAGCAACCCCTACGTCTGCGCAGAGGCTGAATCCCGATGTCGTCATTGTTGCGACAGGGGCGACTCCTTGGGTACCGGATATCCCGGGAATTGAGAGCCCAAACGTAGTGCAAGCTTGGGAGGTATTAGAGAGAAAGAAAAAAGTCGTAGGTAGCCAGATCGTGGTTGCCGGTGGGGGGATTGTAGGATGTGAAACCGCTTTATTTTTAGCTCCCTCCAATCGCAAAGTGACCATCGTGGAAATGCTGGAAAGCATTGCTTTGGACATGGAACCTATTAACCGTACTGACCTGCAGGCCAAAATCCAAAAGGCGGGCATTGAAGTATTGGTGAAAAAGACCGTCAAACGAATAACTGACGAGGGGCTGACCGTCTCAGATGATAAAGGGCAAGAAGAGCTGATCCCGGCGGAGCGAGTCGTCTTGGCTTTTGGTGGGAAGCCTGACGATTCTCTTTTCCGCAAACTTGCCGGAAAGATACCTGAATTACACCTGATCGGTGATAGTGGGCGAGGGAGAAACATTTTTGACGCCGCCTATGATGGGGCCCGAGTGGGCCGGCTGATTTGAAAGATAAAGCCCTTCCTAAAGGAGGTGAATCATTTTGGTCAAAAAGGTGGGAATTATAGGAATCGGCTATTATGGCTTCCGTTCCGTGACACCGGAACTGTCTTTCCGGGAGATGATCTATGAGGCTGCTACCAGAGCCTACCGAGATGCCGGTCTGCGGCCCAAAGATATCGATGGATTTGTCACCGCTGGAGAAGACTGGTCCGAGGGGCACAGCATCGCCGATGAAATAACTCCGGATCAACTGGGAGCAGTCAAGAGGCCCGTCTTTACGGTCAACGGCGATTTCATGCATGCCCTCATCAGCGCGGTCATGCACATCCTTACGGCCCAGATGAATATCTGCCTGGTGGAGAGCTGCAGCAAAGCCTCCAACGTCAAAACCATGCCGGAGGTCACTGCCATGGCCATGGACCCTATCTTCAATCGCCCCCTGGGGGAGAATCCTTACTTCATTGCCGGGTTGGAGATGAACCGGTACCTCTATGAGACCGGAACGACGCGGGAACAATGCGCCCAGGTGGTGGCTAAGAATAAAGGGAACGGCCTTTTGAATCCTTATGCCGGTCATGGAGTTTCCCTCAGCAAGGACGAGGTACTGGAGTCAGATATGATCTCTTACCCCCTTACGACCTTGGACATCAGCCCTCACTCCGATGGGGCCGTGGTGGCGATTTTGGCTTCGGAAGATCGAGCAATAACTATCTGTAAGGATCCTATCTGGATTGAAGGGATGGGATGGTGTTCGGACAGCCCCAGTCTGGAAAGAAGGCCCTGGGGGGAAGCAGTCTACACGCAGATCGCAGCGGAGATGGCCTACAAAATGGCCCGGATCGATTATCCGCGAAAAGAGATCGACCTGGCCGAAGTGAGCGACGAATTCTCTTACAAAGAGCTTCAGCACTTAGGGGCCTTGAGGCTGTGCAAAAAAGGGGAGGCGGGGTTCTTGGTTGAAGAGGGCGCATTGGGAATATCGGGTGAGCTTCCGGTCAACCCTTCCGGGGGATGTTTGGGAGTGGGTAGCCTCTTGGAAGCCACAGGAGCCCAAAAAATTCTTGAGTTGGTCCTCCAGCTTCGAGGGGAAGCAGGACAAAGGCAGGTGCCCCATGCAGAAGTCGGTTTGGCTCAAACCTGGAGAGGGATTCCCACCACCAGCGGAGCCGTGTTGATCTTGAGCAATCGATAGGAGGCGGAAGGAGATGGGCATGAAAAAAGTCGCTGTGGTTGGAGCGGGAATGACGCGCTTTGTCCGACGGGCCGTAGAAACCGCCAAGGAGTTGGCCTATGAAGCGGCCAAATTGGCCTTAGATTCCTGTGAACTGGCGTTAAGGGATGTGGATGGAGTGGTAGTGGGATCAGCGGTCGATGCCTTCGATGGCTTTCATATGAAGGGAGAGTATTTGAGCGATGGTGCGGGAGGATGGCGGAAGCCCTACATCCG
>JACRCA010000269.1 GCA_016234425.1 Deltaproteobacteria bacterium
AACCAAACCGCTCATGGATGGCCTTGATTTCGGCTTCATCCGCCCCAGGGGAGGCGATCATTAAGGCCGGGTCGGGGCCAATCCGGCTGACGACAAAGATAATGACCGAGACAATCCAGACCGTTACAAACCCCAAGAGGACGCGCCTTACAATGTATCGAGTCATTGATCTTCCCGCTTATAGGCCTGTTAAAGTGAGAAGGTGTGAAAAAATTGTCTCCAAATGGAGGAGGCGGGCAAGGATATCGGAAAAGTTTTACAGCGGTACCTTTTTGCATTGACCACGAGCAATGAAAAACTTCAACATATGTTGGCTTACTTGAAGAGTCTTGTTACCTCTACCATCTGAAATACCGCATTTGTAAAACTTTGAAGTTATTTTTGCCCGACCAACTCCCCCGAATATTTCACACCTCCTGAGTCCCTCTGAAATCAGTAGCGTCGATACTCTTTCTCTTCCTAACTCAACTTCCTCATTCCACCAGCTCAATGTCTTCTAAGGGAGCAGTAAACCATATGATGGGTTGAATTTTATATGGATTCCCCTTCACTCTGGGACCAAAAGCCGCCGGCGAATTGGTGTTTACAAGGGGGATGAACATCGTGCGGTCGTAAATCATCTTCTGAACCTGTAAAATAAGATCTTTCCTCTTCTTAGGATCAACCGTTTTCTGGTACTCATCCCAAACCTTCTGGATATCTGGATAGTTCCCGTAGGAAGTCGTACCGAAAAGATAGGTTAAGCGTCCGCCAATGGTCGGGCTGGCTGCCAGATCGATGAACATTGCGTTTGTCATCTTTCTTCCCTCGCGGTTAGCCATCCAGGCAGGTCGATCCAAGAGTTTAGTATCCACCGTGATTCCAATTGCCTTCCAATAGTTCGCAATTTGTTCCCCCATGGGCCAGTAACCGCCTTCATAGGGGTAGTAAGCTCCTGCATGGAAACCACTGGGATACCCTGCTTCAGCCAAGAGCTTCTTAGCTTTCTCTGGATCGTAAGGGTCGGGAGCAAAATCTGCCAGGTGGGGATCCCCTTCTAAGCCGAGCACGCCGATTCCCGTACAACCGGGCATATGCACATCTGCCAAAGTTTGGCGGTCTATAGCCAAGCTCATTGCCCTTCTTACCTTGGGATTCGAACAGGGCGATTTGGGATCCCATTGGTTGGTAAAATAGACTATCCATCGCGTCGGACTGAGGGGGTGCATAAGTCTGAGCTTGGAATCCTTTTTCACATCTTCGTAAAAAACCCCCTGCATGAGCGTGCCGATATCTGCCTCACCTCTTTTAACCATGGCCAGGCGGGTGGCCGGTTCAGAAACAATAATAAATTCCAATCTCTTGATGTTGGGTACTTTCCTCCAGTAATCTTCAAAGGCCTCTCCTACGAGCCGCACCCCGGGAACAAATTCCACAAATTTGTAAGGGCCACAACCAATGGGATGCTTCTTAAAACCTGCATCCCCTACCTTTTCGACATAATTTTTAGGCACAATCCAGGCCATGGTGGTAACCCCGGGGCAGATATACTCCATAAAATCGGGGAAAGGCTCTTTAAAGGTGAAACGAACGAGGTGAGGATTTACTGCCTCTAACTTGTCTATCCTTTCCTTCAAAACTTTGGCCTGAGCCGCTTTGTAACGATTCACGGTGAAAACCACATCCTCAGCGGTCATGACGTCCCCATTGTGAAACTTAACCCCTTTTCGTAGCTTGAATTCGTAAACTTTTGTATCGTTACTCACCGTCCATGACTCGGCAAGGCAAGGCGTCAAATTACCCTCGGGCATGGCTTTCACCAGGGCATCGTGAAAAAGGTAAAGGGGCATGTGGGCGGAAATAGGGTACCCGGTCGTAGCAGGGTCAAGCCAGTCAGCTGAAATGCCCCAATGAGTAGCCTGTTTCAACACGCCCTTTGGGGATTTAGCCCAAACGTCGGTTGCATGGATCAGAAGCGTTCCGCAGATCGCCAGAATTATCACTGCAAACAAACACCCTTTTTTCTTCCTCTTCATAGGTCTCTCCTTTCTTTTTGTTGGTTTAGGTTAGTTTTTTCCCCGGCCGGCAACCTCTGTAAAAATACTTATCTCCGAAGTAGGCCATCGTCTTCACAATCCCTGGGCCCTTCATGGTGGCGCAGGGGCGGATATTTTCTTCCGGCAGCCATTTCATGCTGCCCGCAATCCCCCTGAATTCCCTTCTTTAGGGTCGCAAAACCACTCGGTGAAAGATCTCATTTCTCTTCAAGCGCTCCAAAGCCAGGTTTGCCTGGTTTAGCGGAATTCTCTGGCTCACCATTGGCTTAATTTTTTTATCGGCCGCCCATTGCAGGACGTCGGCAAGTTCGCACGGCCTTGAAGCCCGGGAGCCGATCAGGACAAATTCATTGGTCAGGATGGTATGGGGAGAGACGGCAAAAGGCTTTTCGAAACTGTAACCCACGATCACATAGCGCCCCGTTGCTTTTAAAAAGGAGAGGGAAGTTTGGAATGTTTCATTTTTTCCCACGATATCCAAGACCACATCCACCCCTTTTCCCCCCGTCGAAGAAAGAACGGACTCCCTCAAACCTCCATCAGCTCCACTAAAAGTTTCGGCTCCCAACTCTCTGGCCGCTTGCAATTTTTTCTCATCCAGGTCGATGGCCAGGACTCTTAACCCCAGCAATCTCGCCAACTGAACGGCATGAATGCCCAGTCCTCCCACTCCAAAGATGGCCACTGTTTCTCCCGGTTGAACTTTGGCCTGTTCTCTCAGGGCGTGGAGAGGGGTGGCCAACGCGTCCGCCAAGATGGCGGCTTCTTCCATGGGAATATTAGGAGGAACCATAAATGCATGGCTCGCCGGAACCTTCACGTATTCCGCATACCCCCCATCAAAATGAAAGCCAATCCGGCCGCGGAGGTTTAAGCATAAATTCTCTTTGTGCTCTCGGCAATTTTCGCATT
>JACRCA010000270.1 GCA_016234425.1 Deltaproteobacteria bacterium
GGGGTTCAGGGCGCTTCGCTTGGCCTCATGAGGCGCTGGTCGTTTCAGGGATGGGGGCGGAAAAGGCACCCGGCCTCATTCTGCGGAGACCTGGCTGGAGCCTTTGAGAAAGGCTTTTTCCCGGCCGATGCTGCCCGCGCTCATCGCCCCGAACCCCGGGCCACGAATAGGGATTCTGTAAAAGTGAAGGTAGGCAAGATTTGCTCTCTATTTTCGGCTTCTGGAAATGTCATCTCTGCTCCATGACAGTAATTCTTTTTCACCTTTTTTAGGGGAGCTAATACCACTCCTCGATTTCTCTTTTTGGGAGAACTTTTGCTACCGGTTTTACTGCAGAAGGTTACAGGCAGGATTTAAACTTCACTAACGCAACATCTATGACAAACGGCCGAAATCAGCTGAAGCTGCTACCTCAAGGGTTAATTTTCTGGGGGTGAGACGATCCCGTATTTGTCCATCTTGTACTTCAGGATGCGGCGGCTGATTCTTAAGAGGTCTGCTGCCCTGGTCTGGACATAGTTGGACCTCTTCAGCGCTTCCAAGATGATATCCTGCTCAAAATCCCTCTCGGCATCCTCGAAGGAAATCCGCCCGTCCAGAACATCTCGTTTGATCAGCTCTACCTGAGAGGTAGTCTTCAAGCTGGAGGGGAGGTCATTGGGGCCTATTGTGTCTGCATTGGTAAGCACCACAATCCGCTCGATGATATTTTCTAACTCCCGCACATTTCCGGGCCAGTCATAAGCCACCAAAATATCCATTGCTTCCGGAGAGATCTTCTTCTTTCCTGGCCCAGCATGTTTATCCAAAAAGTGCTGCGCCAGAAGGGGGATATCTTCTTTGCGCTTTCGCAAGGGTGGGATCGTCAGGGGCACGACATTGATGCGGTAATAAAGGTCGGAACGGAAACTCCCTTTGGCCATCAGTTCTTCCAAATTTTTATTGGTGGCCGAAATCAGGCGTACATCTACGCTGATCGTTTTTCCCCCCCCCACGCGCACAAATTCCCGCTCCTGCAAGGAGCGAAGGATCTTGGCCTGGGTCGGCAGACTCAGTTCCGAGATTTCATCCAGGAATAGAGTACCCTGATGGGCCAGCTCAAAATGTCCGATCCTTCGACTCTGGGCGTCCGTGAAAGCGCCCTTTTCATGCCCGAAAAGCTCACTTTCGATCAGGGTCTCGGGGATGGCTGCGCAGTTTACCGCCACAAAAGGCCGGTCTTTTCGCGCGCTGTTATAGTGGATGGCCCGGGCCACTAATTCTTTTCCCGTTCCGCTCTCTCCATGGATTAAGACGGTCGAATTTTTTTCGGCAATCTGGCGGATGGTGGCATAGATTTCGCGCATCTCTTTGGATCTGCCGATAATATTATCGAAGCTGTACTGCTGCTCTACTTCTCCCTGCAATCTGCGTACATCCATTTTCAGATCGCGACTCTCCAGGGCCTTTTTAGCTATCACCCTCAGCTCTTCCACATCGAAGGGCTTGGTGATGTAATCAAAGGCTCCCATCTTCATCGCTTCCACGCCAGTTTTCACCGTCTTGGTGGCTGTGAGCATGATCACTGGAGTCAGGGGGCGGCTCCCTCGAATTTCTCTCAGTAATTCCATGCCGTCTTTATCAGGCATGATGATGTCCAGAAAGATTAATTCAGGTTCTTCGCTCTGCGTCTTCTCCCAGGCCTCTGCACAAGTGCCGGCCAGGATCACCTGGTAATCTTTTTTGAAGATCATGCGTAACGAGTCGCGCACACTTAACTCATCATCCACAATCAAGATCTTACGCATGTCCCTCCCTTATGACTCCCATTCCAGCTCATCCGGCCACAGGAAACCGAAGGCAGATGGTTGTCCCAGTCCCTTGCCCCTGGTTAACCTGCATCTCCCCGTGATTGCGTACCATTACCTTCCGGGCCAAGGCCAAGGCCAAACTCAGATTCTCAAACTCTAACCCCGCTTCTGAACCAACATCCCCATGGAGGTCCCGAATCACTCCATCCTGTCCTTCATACCAAACCAGCAACTCCACAAAATCCTTCCCATCTCCCCCACTCCCCTTAGCAACAAAACCCGTGGACAAACGCAATGACCTGTTCTCCCGGATCTTCGAGAATACATTCCCCAAAATGCTCCGCAGCACAAAACCCAGGTGGCTCTCATCAAAAAGAATTTCTGGCAACCCCTCTTTCAGGTCCGTCTCCCACCGTACCCCCCGCTGTAACAAGCTCTCTTCCCTCTGTCTGAGTGCCGCTACTACTGCCAAATTTAAATCATTGCGTATCAATCGGGGTGCGGAAAACTGGGCATACTCCAATAAATTCTCCAAAAGCTCATTGAGCCGTTTCACATCCAGGTTCACCAACCGGGAAAATTGCTCCCGGAACTCCGCATCCTCGTACTTCTCCGGGAGAAGATAGGCAAATGTGCTGATGGCTACCAAAGGATTTTTGATCTCATGGGCCAAAGTTGAAAGGGTCTCGTCAAACAAAGACTCTTTCTCTCCCACCGCCTCTTCTCCTATGGCAGGGGAAACTGGGGGGACGCCCTCCTCTCTTTTCCCCTCAGCAAGCCCTGTCCCTACATCTGAAAAACTGAAAACCAAATCTTCGGGAAGCAAAAGGTCTCCCTCCTTCAATATTGCCGACCGTAAAACCAAACTTTCTAACTCCCGTAAGTTCCCCGGCCAGCAATACTCCTGAAGCACCTGCAAGGCCTCCGAAGAAAACTTTTTCCGAAATATCCCTTCCTGTCCCTGCTCCTGGAGGATCTCACTCACCAGACAGGGAATTTCTTCCCTCCTCTCCCGAAGAGGTTTCAGCCCAATTCTCAATACCTCCAGAGCCTCACAAAGATCCCCCCGAAATTTCCCAGCCGATACCGCCCGAGCTAACGGAACCCTGGACGAAGATATCACCCTGGCTTCAATCGCCATCTCCTCCAGCCCAGGCCAGCCCACCCCTCCATCATGCAAAAGATCCAAAAGAATCCCTTGCAAATCCCACCCTAAGCTGTCCACTTCTTCCAGAAAAAGAGTCAGTGAAACGCTCCCCCCACTCGCCTTATTTTTTAACCAAAAAGATAGTTTCTGCATGAGTCCTTCCGGAGTCAACTCCCGACAGAAGAAACGCAAAAAGAGCCTGTCCTTATACGGGTGAAGATAATGAATCGCCTTGGCTACGCCACTCCGTCCCGTGCCTTCCTCCCCCTGAAGTAGAACCGGGAGCAAAGAACCCGCAACCCTAAAAACTCTCTCCCGCACTTCTGGAGAAAGCCGCGATGAATAAAGCCAGGTTTTGATCCTTTCCTCCCCTCCGAAAGGAACCCTTAAACCCCTTCCTTTTTCTACGCATTCCTTCTGCATGAGAAGAGCCTTTATCTTTTGCCGCAAAGGCTCTACCCCGAAAGGCTTGCTCAACGAATCACTGAAGGGCAAATCAAATTTCTTCTCCCCAGCTCCACTTTCCCCCAAAAGGAAAAGAAGGGACAATCCCGGTCGGACCTTGCGCAAACTCCGGAGAAAGCCCTGATAATACCCTATGGGAAAATCTATTCCCACCAATGCTAAATCCACCTCTTGCCGCTCCACCATCTCCAAGGCTTCTTTCTGATCCTTTGCCGTAAGCACAGCATACTCATCCTTTAAGATCATCCAGAGGGAAGTCCGTACGCTGGATGAGGAGTCCACCACCAACACATTCCGCTTCCACCCTTTACTTTCCAGGACCACCTCTCCTCCCATTCTTCAGCGGCAAATGGATGCGAAAGCTCGTCCCCTTCCCAACCTCACTCTCCAGATCAATAAACCCTCCATGCTCATGGATGATCTGATGGCTGATGGCCAAACCTAATCCACTTCCGTCTGGCCGGGTGGAGAAAAAGGGGTCGAAGACCCGCTCTAAATTCTCTTTCGGAATTCCGCCCCCGGAGTCCCGGACTTCAATCTGAACGAATCGCTCGCTTGTTTCTTCGCGGGGAACTTGGACGACCCTTGTTTCAACGCAGATTTGCCCCCGCCCAGAAATCGCCTGGATAGCATTCAGGAGGATATTCAGCAGCACCTGTTTGATCTGTTCCGCATCGACCATGACCGGAGGCAGGTTGGGTGCGTAATACTTAGAGATGGCGATGTTCTTCTTCCGGGCTTCGGTGGAAATCAAAAATTCCATTTTATCGATCAGGGTGTTCACATCTTCACCCTGGAGATTGGGCTCCGATGGCCGGGCAAATCCCAAAAGTTCATTGATCAAAGTGGTAAGCCGGTCAATTTCCCCAGAGGCGATCTTGAGAAAATAATTTCGAAATTCCTCATCTTCCAGGCGTTCGGGTAGGAGTTGCGTGAAGGTTTTGATGGAAACGAGGGGATTACGAATCTCATGGGCTAAACTGGCAATCAAAGTCCCCAGGGAAGCCAGACGGTCTGCCCGGCGCATGATGTTCTGCGATTTCTTCAGATTTTCATAAAGATTGGCATTCTCGATGGCGATGGCCACCTGGTTGGCCAGAGAATTCAGCAGGTCGAGATCTTCCCGGTAATACATCTCTTCCCCCGCTTTATGCCCCAGGTTAATAAAACCGATCAGCCGATCCAGGTAGACAAGGGGCAAGCAAACCTCTGCCTGCAATCGTCCCATCGCTGGGAAAAGCTCTTCTCTTTCCGGATTCTTAGGATTTCTTTCCAGTTCAGCACGCAGAATTGCTTCCTTCTTATCGTGGAGGTAGCGAATCCAATCGTCGTCCGACTTGAAAGACAAATCCTTCACTCCCATCTCTGGCGAGCCTCGAACTAAAGCCGGGTGAAAGACTTCCTTTTCTTGATCATAAAGGAAAATGGAGATACGCCATACACCCATGCTTCGTTCCACTGTTTCAGCAAGCATGTGAAGAAGACGATTCAGGTCAACCATGGTGACCAGGCGGCGACTGAATTCTTCCAGAATCCGGTGGTAGAAATATTTATCCCTGACGATGATCTGGTGCATTGCGCGATCAATGCGCTCTTTTACGTTATTAAAACTTAAGGCGACGAGTACTCCAATTGCGAGAAGAATCAATGAGAAGGATAAATCCTCTTGCTGGAAAAAATATCTTTCGAGGAAGAATATGCCTACGATTGCAGGAACACCCAGAATCACAATAGATAAAACATACCCCAGCCCTTTGGACATGAAAACGCCTACGTCCATCAGGCGGTGTTTTACAATGCTATAACTCATCACGCTTAAGCTAACAATAATGCCGATTGTACCAAAGGGATAAATTTCCACCCCAAGCATCGGTAAGAAATTCATGCTCCCTATGATGAAACCGATTGACATGGCAAGGAAAAAATACTTTA
>JACRCA010000274.1 GCA_016234425.1 Deltaproteobacteria bacterium
GCTGCCATCCAGGTAATGAGCAAAGGGGGACAGAGGCAGGTGCCCAATGTAAAGCGGGCCATGGCTACTGGATTCGGCGGAAGCTGGTGGACGGACCTAATGATTCTTTCCCAAACCCCTTAGTCGTCTTTTCTAGACCGCATCCCTCTCCCCTGTGTGGGAGAGGGGAGGGTGAGGGGATAACGGAGGTAAAAGCGAATGAGTGAACAGGGCGGCTCTCTTTTAATTGCTGAATTTAACGCAAATTTCCCATATGACTATTCTGCCGGACGTTATGCCAGCTACTTTTTTAAACAGCTCAAAGAAAAAAAGAAGATCATGGGAATCCGCTGTCCGAAGTGCCAAAGAGTCTTCATCCCACCTCGGCCAGCCTGTGGATATTGCTTTGTGCGCAACAAAGAGTGGGTGGACCTGGGTGATGAAGGCACCTTATGGGGGTACACCATTGTCCAGTTCTCATTCCTGGACCCCTTGACTGGCCTGGAGCGTCCGATTCCGTATGGGTATGGTTTCATCGAGCTGAAGGGTGCATCTACCCGAATCCAGCATTTCGTCACGGCCTCGGATTTGAACAAGCTCAGGATCGGCATGCGCATGAAAGCTGTATTCCGGGAAGAACGGAAGGGGAGTCTGTCGGATATTCTTTATTTCAAAGCGATCGAAGATTAAAAAACACGATAACCGCAGAGAACGCGGAGAGCGCTGAGGTGAGATTAAAATTCGAAATCCGAAGCACGAAATCCTAGCCAAAAGTATTTGATTTTTTCCCCCTTGATCCCCTTCCCCTTCGATGGGGGAGGGCTTGCCCTGTGGAATAAGTTCCTCTACTCCACAGGGTGAAGGTGGGGGTGGACAAGCGAATTTTTCCCCCTCCCCTTTCTCCCCTCCCGCCAGGGGAGGGGAGATTTGGGGGTTTTTAAAATGTTAGAAGAAAATTCTCAGACTCAGAGGTGTAGGAATCTAAACAAGCTCAAATGTTCAAAATTCAAATGATGAAATTTGGTATTTTGGTCATTCGAATTTTGGATTTGTTTCGGATTTAGGATTTAAAATTGGATCGGCTCTGCGTCTTCAGCGTGCTCTGTGGTGAAGAGTTTTAATGGAGGGAAAAAATGGAACCATGGCTTGAAGGATTGACGCCCATTGTGGAACACCAGGATTTAAAAGTTCCTTACCGGTATTCCATGGGCGCAACGACCAGCAAGTTTTTCATCGAGATCCGTGATCGTAAAAGAATCCTGGGTATAAGATGTCCGAAGTGTAAGATAGTCTTCGTTCCACCGCGTTCCATTTGCGGTCGATGTTTGTCTTCCTTGGAAGAATGGGTGGAGGTGAGCGATAAAGGTACGGTGCAAACGTACACCATCGTGCACTATGCGACACCCGCTCAGCCTGCCCCCACACCGTTGATCTATGGAATCATCAAGCTGGATGGCGCGGACACAGGGCTGGGGCACATGATCAATGAAGCAAGTTACGAAAATCTGCGCGTTGGCACGCGGGTGCAAGCGGTTTTCAAGGAAGAACGGGTAGGAAATATGCTGGATATTCTGTACTTCAAACCCCTGTAAAAGGGTTCAAGGGATCCAGGGGCCAAGGGTTCAAGTGAGAAAGAATTTTAAAATTAGACTAACAGACTTGAACCCTGGAACCCTGTTTCTTACATTTCTTTCATATAATCCTTGTTCAGCTCCTCTTCAAGAATTCGGCGATGCCTGAGTTCTTCCTTGGCCAGGAATTCAAACATCTGCTTGGTCCCGGGGTATTTGGCGATTTTGACCGCCTGGGTGTAAAATTCATGGGAGGTCTTTTCCCTTTCGATGGCCATGCGGATAGCTTCTTCGGGCGTTGTTGTTTGGTCAAGCATCTTTTCCTCTCCCCACATTATTCGGTGGCTGCGATAACTTTGTAACCCTTTTGCCTCAGGGAGGCAACGATGGGTTGCAGGCGGCGTTTCCCCAGACGGAAATAATAGATGCGTTTCTTCCTATCTTTGTGGTTGGACATCCCCACACTGATGATTTCCGCACCGTGAGCCCGGAAAATCCCGGATACCTCCTCGAAGGCATAAGGTTTTTTTCCCAAAACCAAATCGATACGCGAGCTGGACTTCAAAATTCCCATCAGCTGGATGAAGGCCAGAAGAATATCCACGATGGTAATGATGCCCACGAGCTTCTTTCCCTTGACCACTGGCAGCCCGCCGATTTTATGGACGTATATGAGTTTAGCTGCTTCTTCAAGGCTGGCTTCCGGGGAGATGGTCACAGGGTTTTTGATCATTACATCCTCGATGGAAACTTTGCCTACCATCGAGAGAAAGGATGCCTGCCTGAGGTCTCCCTCGGTGACGAAGCCCACCAAATTTCCTCTTTCCACAACCGGTAGGTGGCGGATAGAGTTCTTTCGCATGATCTCCAGGGCTTTCAGGATGCTGGTGTTGGGTGGGATGGTTACGAGCTTCCGGGCCATCCGCTTCTTGACTAACATGGCTATCCTCCCGAAATGGGGACCTTCTATTTTTTGACTGAATGTACCAACCTCCTCGCAGTTTGTCAATAAACAAAGGGGCAAAGGGTTAAAAGGGAAAAAGGGGAAACGGTGAAAAGGGCGACTGGCCGAGCGACACAATCCTCAAAGAAGCTTCCAGCAAACCCGCAACTATTTAAAAATGGGGCAAAATCTAATATCAAGGTTCTGCCATTGCAGATTGGAGAAGTTTGTCGCTTAAAATGAATAAGGTAATGGGGATAACAAAGCCGAGGGAGCGGAAGCACCAGGGTAAGCGTTTGGGGTTGTTATGGTTTAAATTCTGAATTATAATCTATTAACGCTGGACCCGCGGTGTTCCGCTCAGCCCAATGTTAGCTGCATAAAGAGATAAATAAAATTTACACAGTATTTCCTCCACTTGCGAGAGCGACCTGACCGGGCCGGCATCAAATTGGAATGGATACAAGAAGCCATTGATCAACCGATACGGACCGAGATCCAATCAGATGGCAGGATAAGGAAATGGACAAGAGTAAAGGAACTGAATAAATTTCTGCGGGTTATTTTAATGGAGGACGGTGAAACCGTGCATAATGCATTCTTCGACCGGAGCTTTAAGGAGGAATAAAAATGAAAATAAAATATTTTTCTGATACCGATACAGCACTTGTAGAGTTTTCCGACAAGGAAGTTTATGAAACAAGAGAAATAAATGAAAACATCTACATTGACCTTGATAAGGATGGTAGTTTGGTTAGCATGACCATCGAGCATGCCAAAGAACAGGCCAATCTTGACGAGCTTTCCTACCAGCAAATTGAAAAAAGATCACCCGATAAAGGCGCTCCGGCCGGCCGCCCTTCAGGCGGCAGCTGATCTTGTCCGTTATGTTTCGAAAAGCGAAAACTGTCAGGCCTTGAAATTTGCATTAAAGGAATAGACCCGTTTCCTCAATTTCCTGCCAGACAGGATCGCGGCATTACCCCCACCGATACCTTATTTACCGCACTCGAAACTAATTTGCCATTCCTGGTTCGACACCCGCGAACCCTGAAAATTTAACCTTTGTTTCCCTCCCCCTCGATGGGGGAGGGCTTGCCCTGTGGAGTAAGTTTCTCAACTCCACAGGGTGAAGGTGGGGACGAAGACATTTTGTTCCCCCTCCCCTTTACCCTGTGTCTGGAAAGGAGGGGGTCAAACCTCCACTATTTACTGAATTCCTATTTATTTGAAATCAATATAGAAATAATGCCAGGAAATGCGATGTTGATAAGAATCAATACATCTATCAGTCAATAGTGAAAGTCTAACCCCAAAATTCCCCAGACTGGATATCAAAATCCTGATGATAAAAAAACTTGACAATTTCCGAGTGATGTCTTACAATGTAAGACATGAAAACGACAACATTAACAATCAGATTGGATAAGCATCTCGATAATTTGCTCACCAAAGCCAGCAAGCACTCTGGGAGAAACAGGAGTGAGATTGCCCGCGAAGCTCTAAGACGACAATTGCGGTTAGAACAGTTCGAGGAAATAAGGAAAAGGATTGCGCCATTTGCTGAAGCTCGCGGGTTTCTGACCGATGAAGACATTTTCTCCCAGATATCATGAGAGTGTTCATTGATACGAATGTTCTGGTGAGCGCAGCAGCTACAAGAGGTCTTTGTGCTGATGTATTGAGAGAGATTCTAATTCATCACGAGCTAGTGATTTCGGCCCCATTGATAAAAGAGGTGGAAAATGCCCTTCGGGAAAAGCTCCTTGTTCCTGATAAGTTAATTGCCCAATTGATCGAAACACTGCGAAAAGAGGCACATTTCTCGAGTTCCACTGCTCTGCCCGATATCGATATTCAAGACAAAGATGATTTGGTCATCCTTTCAAGTGCTTTGGGTGGTGAAGCTGACCTTTTTATTACCGGGGAGAAGGAACTTTTAGAATTGAAGAGGGTAGGAAATATGCAAATTGTCTCTCCCAGAGGGTTCTGGGAGAAATTAAAAAGCAAATCTTAGCCAAATGTCCATTCTTGGAAAATATCAACCTTCTTTTTTCCTTCTCCCTCTTTTCCTTTTGACAGGATGGCTTAGTCGTGTTATTAAAAAATACCTATTTTTATCTTGATGTTGTATTCGAGCGGAGTTCATTATGTTTTGGGAAAAACAGATTGAGACGATGCCGGTCAAAGAGCTGCGCAGGCTGCAGATCAGGCGCTTGAAGAAAACTCTTCGACAGGCAGCAAAGTCGCCGGCTTATTCGAAAATTTTCAAAGAGCACAGGGTTTCGCCTGAAAAGATTAAAACCCTGGGAGATATAAGGAGCCTTCCTTTTACCACCAAAGAAGACCTGCGAGAGAACTTTCCTTACGGGTACATTACCATTCCTCTGGAAAAAATCGTCCGGCTTCATTCTTCATCGGGGACTACAGGACGGGCTACGGCTGTTTTTCATTCCACCAAGGACATCGAAGGATGGGCCAATTTAGTGGCTCGCAGTATGTATATGGCCGGGGTCCGCAAGGGGGATGTCTTTCAGAATATGGTGGGATATGGCCTGTTCACCGGAGGCCTCGGATTTCAGTATGGAGCTGAACTTCTGGGTGCCCTGACCATTCCTTCCGGCTCGGGAAACAGCAAGCGCCAGATTGGCCTGATGAAGGACTTTGGAACCACGGTGATCCACATCATCCCCAGTTATGCCCTCCTTCTCTGGAAAGTTTTCGAGGAGATCGGCCTCGATCCGAAGAAGGATACCAAACTTCGTATTGCCCTGGTTGGGGCCGAACCTCACTCGGAAGCCACCCGTCAGCGCATCGAGGAGATGTATGGAGTCGATGCCTTCAACTCCTACGGGCTTTCTGAGATGAACGGTCCGGGTGTGGCATTCGAATGTCCGGAGAAATCGGGCATGCATTTCTGGGAAGACGATTTCTTCGTGGAAGTCATCGACCCCAAGACACAAAAAGTTCTGCCAGATGGAGAAGAGGGAGAGCTGGTTTTCACCACCCTGAATCGTGAGGCCATGCCTTTAATCCGCTATCGCTCAAAGGATCTGGCTACCATTTTTCCTGAACCCTGCCGTTGTGGCCGAACCCATCGGCGCATTAGTCGTATCAAGGGAAGAAGTGATGACATGTTCATCCTCAAAGGGGTCAACATTTTCCCCTTGCAGATCGACACCACTTTGATGAACATCCCCGAAGTAGGCACGAATTATGTGGTCATTTTGGAGCGGGTGAACTTCGAGGATCGAATGATCGTCCGGGTGGAGGTTCGTCCCGAAATTTTTAAGGGTGACTTGTGGCAACTGGAAAATCTTCAGAGGAAAATAGCCGATGCCCTGAGATCAGAACTGCTGGTTACGCCCAAGGTAGAGCTGGTTGAGCCGGACACCTTGCCCAAGAGCGAGGGCAAAGCCATGCGGGTCATCGATCGGAGAGAAATGTAAAACGGAAAAGACCATTTGCCACAGAGGTCACAGAGAACACAGCGCAGCATAGCCGCAACCAAACTCACCCCCTCCCTACCCTCCCCCCCCGAGGGGGAGGGTAAGGGTGGGGGGGCAGATTTTTTGCTTAATAAAATTTCAAGATTTTGCACGTTAGTAGTACAGAGATATTAAAATCAAAAATCAAAAACCAAAATTACATACCAAAATCCAAAATGAAAAAACTCAACATTTTAAATTTGGTATTGTCATTTTGCATTTTGATATTTGGATTTTGATTTAACTTTCATCTCTGTGTGCTCTGTGGCGAAATAAGTTCTTAAGTCTGGAGGAAACATGGCTCATCAGATTTCCGTCTTCGTCGAAAACAAGCCCGGGCGTATCGAACGGGTCACTGGAATCCTGGCTGAGGCTAACGTGAACATCCGGGCCTTCACTGTTTCAGGAACTTACGAATACGGGGTCATGAAGCTCCTGGTAGACCAGCCCGATAAAGCTCTGGGAGCCCTGAAGGCGCATGGTATTCCAGCCAACAAACGGGAGATTCTGGCTGTCCTCATGGAGGACCGCCCTGGGGGGCTGCACCGCATTGCTAAAGTCTTCGGCCAGCGGAAGATCAACATAGAGGATGCCTATGGCTTCGTCATCGAAGACAAAAAGCGGGCCGTGCTGGTCGTGGATGTAGAAAGAATCGGTGAAGCGGAAAAGATCCTTAAGGAAGAGGGACTTTCCACCCTTAGCGACGAGGAAATCTACACGCTTTGAAGAAGGAATTTTCTCCCTCTTTGGGGGCGATTCTTCCCAGAAACTCCAGCGTCCTCAATGTTCATGAAGTCGGCTTCATCCCAGGCAGCGAAAAGAATGGCAGAAATCCCCGCTTATCCCTTTGTTCTTGGGGTCACCGAAGGCAGCCGCTCGATGTGCCAGTTCCCATCGCCGAGGTAAAGGAGAAAACCCAATACAAGATCCACGTCCGTAGGAGGAATCCACATGAAAATAACTGAGGTTGAAGCCTTCACCCTGGTTGTTCCCATGGAAAAGGAAATCAAGGCCCCCATCAGCTTCCCCCATGCCGATGCGCTGGCGGGGATCGTCTTCAAGGAGTATCGCACTACGCTCGTGAGAATCACCACTGATGAGGGGATTACCGGCGTGGGTGAATGCATGGTGCGCCTCGCTCCCACCGCCACCCGCGATATTGTGGCCTACGTGAAACCCATCCTGATCGGGGCCGACCCTTTCGATATCGAACGAATTTGGGACCTACTATACAGCACCATGATGAATCGCGGACATTACAAAGGATTTTATATCGAAGCCATAAGCGGAATTGACCTGGCCCTCTGGGACATCATGGGAAAAGCCTTGAAGATGCCCCTCTATAAGCTTTTAGGGGGACAGGTAAACCAGAAACTCTGGGCTTACGCCTCTTCCCTTCGGTTCCGCGGTATGGACGTGCTTAGGCAGGATATGCAGTCCTACCTCGATAAAGGCTTCAACGCGATGAAAATCAAGATCGGGCAAAACCCTTTTGACTACCGCAGTGATGTGGAAGTGGTTCGCCAAATACGCCAGGCCGTAGGGAATAAAATCACCCTTATGGTGGATGCCAACTGTGGCTATGCCGACGATGTAAAAACCGCCTTACAGGCTGGCAAGGCCTTAGAGGACCTGGACATCTACTGGTTTGAGGAGCCTCTCTCCCCTGATAACGTCGAGGGATACGCTTATTTGCGCCGGAACTTGAACACCCGTCTGGCAGCCGGGGAAGCAGAATTTACCCGTTTTGGCTTTCTTCCCTTCTTCACCCATGAAGCCCTGGATGTCATTCAGCCGAATCTCTGCCGTACCGGTGGCTTCACCGAAGCCAAGAAGATCGCTGCCATGGCCAGCGCTTTCCACGTCGCCTGCGCACCCCATACAGGAAGCTCTTCGGCCATCTCCATGGCCGCAGCGCTGCATCTGGCTGTGGCTTTGCCAAACTTTTTGGCCTACGAATATATGCAGAGCGACTGGAGCAAGGACCAGAAGAACCCCCTGCGCTGGGATCTGGTCCAGCTGCCCATCAAATCCTTCAAGGATAGTTATATCGAGGTGGATGATAAACCTGGGTTAGGAATTGAACTCAACGAGGAGATCGTCAGGAAGTACCGAGTTTAAGGCCTCCCGGGCTTAAATTCCTTGATAAAGCGACCAGCCGGAAAGTTCTGAAGAATACCATTCGGTCATGGCAAATCCCGCCTTTGGCGGGAGGGAGCAATCTCTCTTCTGTTCAAAAATTGCCCCGCGGCTTCGCTCCTCGCAATAACCCGAAGCGTATTTTTTCAGTGGCCTCAGGTGAAAAGCTCTAAAGGTTGCATCCATTTAGAGCCTCTGTTATGATGATGCTCGCGGCGGGTTTTGGCCGAAAAATCATTTTCTCAAAAAGGAGGTCTTTATGCGCAAGGAAGGAATTATAGGAATTTTGACCTTGACCTTTATGCTTTTCTTCAGCGCGCAAACTCCTGCCCGGGCAGCGTATCCAGAGAAACCCATGACCATGCTGGTTTGGGGCACGCCAGGCTCAGCTACCGACATCCTGGCCCGAAACCTGGCTCTTTTTTCGGAGAAGAGTTTTGGGCAGCAAATCCAGGTAATGAATAAACCCGGGGGGAGCGGAATCGTGGCCATGTCCTTTCTGCAGAACAAACCAACCGATGGGTATTGGTCTCTCCTCATCACAAATTCCATGATTCCTGTCCTGTTGAAGGGGACCCAGCCGTTTAATCTCGATAGCTTTGAATATGTCATACGCATCGTAACAGATCCGCTTTTCCTTACCGTGCGAAAAGAAAGCCCGTACAAATCCCTCGAGGATTTTGTCGAGGTCGCCAAGAAAAAACCGGGAGAAATCAGGCTCTCTGGCGCGTTGAGAGGCGGTATCTATGAACTGACGGCCTTTGAGATCATGCAAGCAGCGGGGATAAAAATTAATTATATCCCTTACGAAGGAAACCGAGATGCCGTAATCGCCGCTGTGGGAGGCCATGTGGATGCTGCCCTCTGTGCCCTATCCCCCATGCTTGGCCTGGTCAAGTCGGGAGACGTAAAATTATTGGTCAGCACGGCAATGGAACCGGAGGAGGAACTTAAAGTTCCCACTTTTACGGAGAAGAAGCTCAACGTCACCGGGAACATGTGGAGAGGAGTTGCCGTAAAGAAGGGAACCTCTGCCGAAATCATTGAAAGGCTACATTCTACTTTCAAAAAAGCAATCCTTTCCCCTGAATGGAAAGAGAAATACCTGGACAAGTACCAACAGAAACAGGGGTACATGGAGCCGGCTGAGTTTACCCGGGCTATGAAAGGCGAAGAAAAGACAACCAGGGCCTTCCTGGAAAGTATGGAGAAGGCCAAATAAGAAGGCGGGGGAGATAGTAGTTCGGATTCAATGAGAGAAAAGCTCAAATTAGTGGAGGTGTGGTTCAAGCTTGTACTCTTGATCCTTTTTGCCTTCCTGTACCTGGTGGCCCTTCCTTATCCGGAAGACTCTAAGCGGTTCCCTCAGCTCATCGCCCTTTTCAGCCTCACTATGCTTGTTATTTCACTTATTTTGGATTTCACCCGGAAGGAAACGGTGGCCCGGGAAATAACGGGAGTCGCGGGTGAGGAACTAAGGGCCCCTGACGAAGGAGTCAAAAAAGAAAGAAAAAAAAGGTTTGGCCAGGCCTGGGGAATCATCCTGGTTTCGGTAGCCCTTGGTTTTTGGGAAGGATTTATCTTCAGTACCCTCTTTTTATTTCTCGGGTTTGCCCTTTTTTTCGGGAAAAGGAAAGATTTTTTCAAGAACGCCGCCATCGCCATCGCTACGACCGTAATAATCTATTTTATCTTCGAGTCGTTGATGGGCGTTCCTTTACTGGAAAAATAAGGTGGATGCGGTATTCTCAATAATTACCTCTCTTTTCCAGTGGCAGAATCTCGCCGCCCTGATCGGGGGTACGATTTCCGGCATTATTATCGGAGTGCTCCCCGGACTTGGTCCCTCGGCCGGCATGGCCCTGGCTCTTCCCTTTGTACTGAAATGGGACCCAGCCACTGCTCTCATATTCATAGGAGCTCTTTTTAAATGCAGTAACTATGGAGGTTCGATTACGGCTATCTTAGTCAACACACCGGGTGATGCCGCCAACGCGGCGACAATTCTGGATGGCTATCCCATGTGTGAAAAGGGTCGGGCGGGAATCGCTTTGGGCCTGAGTGCCACGGGGGCAATGGTGGGCGGAACCCTCGGCATGATCTGCCTCATCTTTGCCGCCCCCTTTCTGGCCAGATTTGCTTTAAAGTTTGGGGCGGCCGAATATTTCTGGGTCGCTGTCTTTGCCCTCTCGATTATAGCTGCCTCGGTGAAAGGTGCTACCATTAAAGGGATTATTTCCGGCGGGATGGGATTGATGATTTCTACTGTGGGAACGGATGTGATAACCGGGCACGAACGTTTTACCTTTGGCTGGGCTGCGATTGCGGACGGCATCCCTTTTATTCCGGTCTTAGTAGGACTTTTTGCCGTTACCCAGGCCCTAGTTCTCGCTGAGTGGGCGGAATCGATCTCCCGAATTGGCCGGGTCGCCGGAGGCTTCTGGGAAGGGGTGACGACCTATTTTAAACACCCTTTTGCGGCTATGCGTTCCGCAGCCATCGGCCTTTTCATTGGTGTCCTGCCAGCAGTCGGAATGAGTTCCGCCGGTCTTCTTTCCTGGGCGGAAGCCAAGCGGGAATCCAAACATCAAGAGACCTTTGGCACCGGCGAGCCGGAAGGCGTTATTGCCTCTGAGACAGCGACCAATGCCTGCATGCCGGGAGACCTGGTCTGTACCGTCGCTTTAGGAGTGCCCGGAAGTATTGGGGCAGCGATCTTTCTGGGGATCATGATTGTCTTTGGCGTCGTCCCCGGGCCGTTGGTATTCACAGAAAAGGCCGACATTATTTACAGCGTTTTTGCCGCCATGGTGGTTACCTCTTTCCTCCTCTTCCTAGTCGGCATGACCGTTGCCCGGCACCTTGTGGTCGTGACGCTTCTTCCCAATGAGATTATTGTCCCGGCTATTCTGGTTGTGAGCCTGCTGGGCAGTTTTGCCATTAACTACAGTATGTCCGATGTGGTAATTAGTCTTGCCTTTGGAGCTATTGGCTATATTATGCTGAAAGGTGGATTTACCCCTGTCCCTCTCCTTCTGGGACTGGTTCTGGGCCATATGGTCGAAAGCAATTACCACCGGGCTTTATTGCTTTCCAGGGGGTCTTATTCCATATTTTTTTCTTCCGCGATCTCTAAATTTCTTATCTTCCTGACTATTTTGTCTTTAATCATTCCTTATTTGGGACTTCTCTGGGAAAAAATGACTCGCAGGGAAAAATAATTTTCTTGGGCCTCTGGGGGCAATAACCTGCCATGAAAAAAAGGAATCATCGAGCAGAGGCGCACAGCCCTGCTCGAGGAACCTCGGCTGGGCGAGAAGGTGGCCGATGAAGAAGGAATTCAGCTATGAGAACTTAGAGGTGGGGGAGGAGTTGGGCCGAAAAGAAGTTCTCATCACGGATGAGATGATCAGGGCGTGTGCCCAGGCCATCGAAAGCCAACATCCGTGGTATTTCGAAGATTCCCCCTTCGGGGGACGCATTGCTCCCCCCACCATTTTTGACAATGATACCTTGAGAATGTTAGACGAGAAATACGAACGTTTCGGAAGCATCCATGCCAAGCAGTCGTGGGAGTTCAAGAATCCAGCCAAATTGGGCAAGAAAGTCACCCTCACGGTGCGCGTGGTCGATAAATACATCAAACGCGAGCGCGCCTGGATTGTTATGGAGCTGGTGACCGTGGACGAAGATGGGCTGGAAATCTGCCGCGGGAGGCATACGTCGTTGATGAGCCTGAAGGGAGGCGTGGCCAATGACCAAAGCCCATAAGAATCTGGAAATCGGCTTGGAAATCCCCCCGCGCAGCTACGAGATTACTCAGGAAAAGATCAACATCTATTCCCGGTATGTCTTCCAGGGACGGGATACCAAGAACATACACACCGACGATGAGGCTGCCAGAAAGGCAGGCCTTGCTCGAGCAGTCGCCCAGGGACGATATCCCATCGGCTACCTTTCAGAGGTCATGCGGGATTTTTTCGGGAAGGGATGGGTTCAAGGGGGCAAGCTGGAAGTTTCTCTGATCAAACCGATCTTTCCTGGGGATAGGATTACAATCAGAGGAAAGATAAGGAATAAGATTCAGGAAGGAAAAGCCACTCGGGTCATTCTGGAGGTGTGGCTCGAGAATCAGAAGGGAGAGAAGGCCACGGTAGGCATGGCCAGTGGACTTGTCGAGGCTTAAGGGAAAACTATTGAATCCGGGAGGCGGTTCATGATTCGGGCAGGCTACATGCTGAGCTGGCCAGCAGAGCACTACCCAGATAAGGTGGCGATCAAGTTTGAAGGAGAGGAGATGACGTTTCGCCAGGTCAACGAGAGAATCAACCGGCTGGCCAATGGTTTGATGGACTTAGGGCTAACAAGGGGGGACCGCGTTGCCGCCCTCCTTTACAATTCCCCTCGGGCGATCGAAGTTCGCTTCGCGCTGATGAAAGCCGGACTTTGCCTGGTGCCCATCAACGTTCGCCAATCCGTGGAAGAAAATACTTATATTGTGAACCATTCGGAAAGCAGCCTGATCATCTTGGACCCGGAGTATTTGCCCAGCTGGGAGCAAATGAAGAGTCAATGTCGGGGAGTCCATACCGTGATTGTGGCGGCTCAGGATCCCGGCTCTTATCATTCCTACGAAAAAGTGATCGCCACGTCCTCCCCGCAGGAGCCGGAAGTCGTGGTTTCCCTCGATGATCTGGAGCGGATCGCTTATACTTCCGGCACCACCGGAAGACCCAAGGGGGTCATGAAGACCATTGGAAACGATCTGGCGCGGTTGCGAAACGACTTCCTGAATCAAGATTACCTGATCTCCTCGCAAGACGTCATGCTGAACGTCGCGCCTCTGACTCATGCCGCCCGGGAGCATTTCCGGAAACATTATCTCAAAGGGTCC
>JACRCA010000024.1 GCA_016234425.1 Deltaproteobacteria bacterium
AGGAGTAATAAAATTCATAAGCCCTCCTTCAAGTTACGCTTCAGGAATTCAACGATAGCCCGAGCTAGGTCTGATCCCCGGTCGTCCTGAAGGAAGTGAGCAGCCCTGTCGAACAGGATCGGTCCTTCCGCATGGGGCAGAAGCTCCTTGAGACGATTGGCATACTCGATGGGAAAAACGTTATCCTCAGGGGCCCAAAGAAGGAGCGTGGGCACTTTCACCAGCTCAGGGAGGCGGCGTTCGATGGCCTGCATGTCTGCCCAGCCCCGGTCTCCCGCGCGCATGGGGATCGTGCGCGGCCAGGTAAGCACAACGTGGTCTGAGTCCGCTTCATCGAAGACATGATGATATGCCCGGGCTTCTTTCTCCGTCATCCCCCGCCGGGTAGTAACGGATGGACCGTGACGAGAAAGAACCTTATGCCGTTTCATGAAGAACTGGCCGATGAGGGGGGCGTGCCAGGTGGTCCACGGGCGGGGCGAAGAATGGAAGCGCCCGACATAGCCGGTAAACAACCAGGTGTTCATCAGGACAAGAGCTGAAAGGTTCTCCAGGCGTTGCAACGCTGCTCCTACTCCCTGCGGCCCTCCCCAATCCTGCCCGACGATGACGAACCTGCGGAGCTTGAGCTGATTCATTAGCGATACCAGATCGGCAATATGGTGGGCCATCGTGAGGGCAGCATCCACCCGGGGATGGTCTGAATAGCCGCACCCCACCCAGTCAGGCGCGATCGCCCGAAAACCCGCGTCAGTCAGGGGCTGAATGAAATGCCGATAAAGAAAGCCCCAAGTGGGATTGCCAGAAAGAAGAAGCACTGGCCACCCTTCCGATTTTCCCTCATCAATGTAAGCCATAGTGCGGCCATTGACACGAAGGGCCTTTTGTTCCCAGGGAAATAACCGCTTTAGCCATTCTGGCTTAGATCGGATCATTTGGCTCCCTCCCTTTTTTCTGCATGAAAATTGCCCGCTCAGGCGCAAAGAGACCGCCTCTCATCATGGAGGCTTAAAACGTACACCTCTGCTGAGACTCTTCATTCCTCCATTTCTTCGATCTCGGCCTGGTCTTTGATTTCAATACAGCCTATCACGCTCTGAGCTGCGGGGCATCTGGCAAGGTAAGAAGAAAGAGCTTCCCTCGCTTCTTCACTTTTTCCCGGGGGCACTTTCAAGTGATAGGTCACCCCGATCCGGGTGATCTTCAGGATGTTGTTCACATTCTCGATGTCCCCTTCCACATCTGCCCAATAGCGGTCTTCAGGAGTAGGAATTTTCTTTCCGGCCAGGACCCCGGCCAGTGTTCCCATCATTCAGGCAGCCGTTGCCGCCACAATATGGTCCAGGGTTGCCGCGTGTTCCTTCTCAGGCTCGACTTTATAAAATTTCTTGATTCCCCCGTGGACCCCATAATAGATGGGCTCGCTGAAGCCCTCAATCATGGCCCTCCTGGTAGGCCCCTTTTCTCTTACAATTTTGATCCGGGATGTGTGGACGATCTCACCCATATCTTCCTCCCTGATTTTATTTGTAGACGAATAATCACCCTTTCAGGTCTTTGAGCATTCTTTTGAGTAAAAGTCTCTCTTCCAAAGAAAGGGCGCGGGTCAACTCTTCGTTAACTGCTTTTCTCTGCTCCGCAAGCATTTCCTTCATCCCCTTAGCTTTAGGCGTAATAGATACGCGGAGGGAACGGCGATCTTCGAGACTCTCCTCCTTCTTAATTAGCCCGGCTTCGGCCATCCTGTCCAGCACGCCAGATAGTGTCGCGCTGTCCACGACAGTTCTTTCAGAAATTTCTGCAGGGGAGAGCGGCCCTTCGTCCGCAAGGACCGACAAGATGAGATGCTGAACGGGCGTCAGCCCAAAAGGCAAAAGTTTTTTCTTGAGTAAACCATGAGCTCTCTGGTAAGCCTTGGCCAGAAGAAAAACGAAACAGTCTTCGTACTCCGCCATGTTTTCTCCCGCAGATTAATTTGTGCGCAAATAATATTTGGGGGGAAATGGAATGTCAATAAAAAATTTCGGCTCTGTCCCGAGTTTGTTGCAGGAATGGGGGTACATGAAGGAATACCGGGTGGAGAAATATCTGCGCGATGCCAAACTCTATGAGATCGGCGGGGGAACGAATGAGGTCCGGAAGCTAATCATTGCTCGTGAAATCCTGAAAAGTTTCTAGTTTCGGTTGTTAACAAACGATCAGAAACGAATCGAAAAATCAGAGGGCAAAAGATCTATTGCGATTCCAAGCGCTTCTCATGGAGGACTTGCTATGGTCCGACCCCCCATACCTTTATGTTTCATTTGGTTCTTCCGGAAGTTGACCACCATGCCAGACAGCTACAATCCAGATCGTTTTTCCCTTTATGCGGTAGAAAAACCGATATGGAGCAACAATGACTTCTCGAAAGGGTAAATCAGGAAATTCCGGCAACGCTCTGCCAGATTGCGGAAACTTTTGTAGTCTTGACAAAACCTTCTCCGCCTTGTGCCGGAAGGCAAGAGCCGCTGCAGGGTTCTCATGATAAATGTAGGCAATAGCGGCAAGAAACTGAGTGCGGGCCGAAGGAGTGAAAGGGACTTTCACCCTTGTATCTCTTTCAATAGGGCGTCTGCCTCCGCGAGAACCATATCGAGGTCGCAGCCTTTGCCCGCTTCGATCTCTTTCTCGCCGCGGGCGAGAAGCCGTAGAATCTCCAATTCATGCTGGGAATGTTCATAGGCTTCCATGCTGACCAGCACAGCGGCAGCACGGCCCCTCTGCGTGATAATAAGCGGCTCCCGCGACGTGGCCACGCGCTTAACGATTGACGTCGCATCCTGGCGGAGATCGGTAATCGGAACAATATGGGGTATTTTTGCCATTGGTGATACCTCCTATACTATTTTTCATGATAACACCAACGCTAACAAATCGCAAGAGATAGTTTTGCGCCTAACGCAAAGCTCACCTAAGCGGCTCCGCCGCATGGGGAGGGGACGTTCGTGCAGAGCGTGCTTATCTTTTTGGGACAATAATTTTCTAATTTTTCCCCTGCATCGCCAGGCAATTTCAGCACGAACGTCCCCTTCTTCGCTTATGTCGAGAGAGGAGTGGACCTACCTTAATTTGTCGGCCAGAAGTTCTATCATTTCTTCAGCTGTCTCAATAACTCGCTTAGCCGCCTCTGAAGTGATTTCGGCATGGGGATCATATCTTGCCCGGTTTCTTAACTCCAGGTGTCGATTCAGGCTCCGACCGAGCTCCTTGGAAACTTCACCGCTTTGAACATAGAGTTCTCCAAACTTATTTACAACACCTCCATGGGAACCAGGAATCCCGGCTTTTATCAAGAAGATGAGGGCTTTCGCACATAGTTCTGCAGAATTGTAAGCCACATCGATCGCTACCCGAAGGTCTCCTTCTGAGAGGTTTCTTCTGGCACTGTTCAAATACTGCTCCGCCAGAGAAAGATAATCTTTCGCCTCTTCCCTTAATCTTTCCTCTTCTGTCATGCTGAATACCTCCTGGCCAGTCCGAAGAGCCTGCTCCAAGAAGATAGAATTATTGAATCTCAGGGAATCGATGCAATAAACGAGAGGTTCAACCCCTTGGTGGAGTTTCAACCAGGTTTGAAAGGAGGCGTCAGCCGAAGCCTCTCGAACCTTGTCCAGGCTACCGGAAGCAATGACAAGGAGGTCGATATCGCTCTCCTCTTTTGCCTCTCCTTTAGCTACGCTGCCAAAAAGTATAACTTTGATGACCTGTTTACCTATCTCGCTCCCGAGAAGCATCTTGGTGAAATCTTCGGCTGCATCCCTCTTCAATTTCAAGGTCAAGGATTGAATCTCTCCCATTTTGGTAATGTACGAAACACACGAAACTTTTGAACATCTAATCACACGTATTCTGTTTTGTCAATCGATCCATTGATACTGTTTGAGGCTGTTTTTCTTATTGACTCCCGATTTGTTTTTGTGTATTGTCGGATTACAGACCTAATGGGGGATCGTTCAATGGTAGGACGACGGACTCTGACTCCGTGAATCAAGGTTCGAATCCTTGTCCCCCAGCCACTGAGTAACGAAGGGTTTAGCTCGAATGAGTTAAACCCTTTTTCTTTTTCGGCCCCCTCACCCCAATCCTCTCCCGCCAGGAGAGAGGGGAAGTTGAGAAATTACTTCTTCTCCTGGCCTATAACCTTGGCCCATGAATCTCGTAGCGTCACTGTCCGATTGAACACCAGTGCCTCATTCGAAGAATCAACGGGGTCCACACAGAAATAGCCGACTCTCTCAAACTGGTACCGGCTTGCGGGTGCCGCGCTTGCCAAGCTCAGTTCCACCCGGCAGGACTTTAGAATTTCCAGCGAATTGGGATTCAGATACTCCAAAAAATCAGGACCTTCCTCCAGTGGATTGGCGACGCGGAAGAGACGGTCATAGAGGCGTACTTCTGCCGGGAGGGAATGGGAGGCCGAAACCCAGTGGATGGTTGCATCGACCTTCCGCCCATCGGGAGCAAACCCGCTTCGGGTCTCCGGGTCATAGGTGCAGTGCACTTCTATCACTTCACCCGCTTTCGGGTCCTTCACCACATTCACGCATTTAATGAAATAGCCATAGCGGAGACGCACTTCCCGATGGGGAGCCAGGCGGAAGAATTTTTTCGGTGGATCCTCATGAAAATCCTCTCGTTCTATGTACAATATCCGGGAAAAAGGAACCTTCCGGGATCCCCTGCCGGGATTCTGCGGATGATAGGGGCAATCGAAATCTTCCAGCCGGCCCTCCGGATAGTTATCGATGATCACACGAAGCGGATGCAGCACACCCATAACCCGTGGGGCTTGTTCATTCAGATTCTCGCGCACGCAATGCTCCAGCAAGGCCATATCGACGATACTTTCATTCTTGGCCACTCCGATGCGCTCACAAAAATTGCGGATCGCCTCGGGAGTGTATCCGCGCCTCCGCATACCCGCAATGGTAGGCATCCGGGGATCGTCCCATCCAGAAACGTACTTCTTCTCCACTAATTCGATCAGTCTCCGTTTGCTCAAAACGGCGTAGCTGAGGTTGAGGCGGGCAAACTCGATTTGCTGAGGATGACAAGCCACTTTCAATTCATTCAGAATCCAATCATATAGAGGGCGGTTAATTTCAAATTCTAAGGTACAAATCGAATGGGTGATCCCCTCGATGGAATCGGATAGGCCGTGGGCAAAGTCGTACATGGGATAGATGATCCACTGGGTGCCTGTCCGGTAGTGGGGTTCTTTTTTGACTCGGAAGATGACCGGGTCGCGCATGACAACATTGGGGGATGCCATGTCGATTTTGGCCCGAAGGACGTGCGCTCCCTCCTCGAATTCCCCCGCCCGCATGCGTTTGAATAAGTCTAAATTCTCTTCCACCGAGCGAGTGCGATAGGGACTGTCCTTACCGGGCTTCGTTAAAGTCCCCCGGTACTCTCTGATCTCGTCGGCACTCAAGCTGCACACATAGGCTTTGCCTTTTTGAATGAGCTGGATGGCGTATTGGTAGAGCTGTTCATAATAAACGGAGGCATAGAACAGCCGATCCTCCCAGTCGAATCCCAGCCATTTTACATCGCGGATAATCGACTCCACATACTCCAGGGTCTCGCCGCTCGGGTCCGTGTCGTCCATCCGCAAGTTGCAGGTTCCGCCATACTGGGCAGCGATGCCGAAATTGAGGCATACGGACTTGGCGTGGCCGATATGAAGGTAGCCGTTAGGTTCCGGGGGAAACCGGGTCGCCACACGCCCGCCGAACCTATTGGTTCTATTGTGTTCATTAATGATATCCCGAATGAAGTCGGTTGAAGGGGTCACTTCAGTTTGGTCCATATTCCCATTTCCTCTAAAGGACGACCGTCTGGTTTAAACAGCTGCTGAAATCTCCTGCGGTAAGTTCTCGATAGTGACCCTCGCCCCCAACACCTTGGCCACATTCTCGACGAATTTGGCCTCCAATTTCTCCCGTTGTCCTCGGATGATGGATTCATAAATTCTCTTCATTTGACCCACGGCGTCGGCATTGATTTGAAAATGGATCCTTGTTTTATCAGGGCCGATCTCCTCAAAATCTAATAGGATGTGCAACTTGGTTCTCGTTTCCCCACCCACTTTGCCAAATGCTTTGGTAACCTCTCCAGGCTCGGTTTCACCCCGGGCCTCGAGATGCCGATTATCCCTCCGTTCGGTTATCGCTACCCGAGCTCTGCTGTCGAGGGGAATCAATCCCAGCCTTAAACGCAACTCGCAATCTACTGTATTTTCGTCGATGACTTGAAAGCTTTTGCACGTGGGTACACATCCCGCGATAGAGCTCACATCGTTGAAAAAGCGCCAAACACTCTCTATATCCTTTTCCGCAGCCAGGACGTTCTCAATGGTGATCATCTTCTTTCTCCTCCTCAAAAGATAGCCAGCTTTATCCTACGATTCCCACCATTTGTTTAGCCCGTAGTCTTCGGCAATGATGTTCGCGGCAATGAAACCCGGGGCGCCGATAATCCCTCCCCCGGGATGACAGCACGATCCGCACAGGTAAAGATTTTTTATCGGGGTCCGGAACTGGGACAACTCAGGAAGAGGACGGAAATATTCCAATTGACCTTGGACCAATCGCCCCATGAACACGCCCCCAAATTTCATGTTGTATAATTTTCTCTCTATGTCCAGTGGAGTAAGGGCTGCTTTCATCAGGATGTTATCCTCCGTTAAGTTTGGGGCGTATTCCCGCCATTTGCCAATACATTTATCCATGTACTGCATTTTCACCTCATCCCATTTTTCTGGTCCTCCATCCTTGAGACCATACGGGACAGGTTGCCATATAAGAGCCGTATGCTTCCCTTTAGGGGCCTGGGTGGGATCAAATAGAGTGGGAACGGAGCAGAAAAATCCGAGATGCTCCGGAAGCTGCCCATTTCGTATCTCAGACCAAAGAAGATGATAGTCCTCTGGCGTCTCCAGCCCGATGTTCAGCTTAAAGGCCATATTGATATCCGGGTCGAATTTTGCGGAAGTGTGCGCAGGGGGTTCATTCAGAGCCAGGTGCACCCCGAAAAGGGAGAATTCGTCGAATTTAAAGTTTTTAATCTTTTTCAGAAGCCCTTCTTCCAGGTTTTCTTCTCCCACCAGATCCAAAAAGGTCTGTTTGAGATCGACAGCGCTGGCCACCAGTCGACGGGCAATGAATCTTTCTCCTCCCAGGGTCTCCACGCCCTTGGCTTCCCCATTCTCAATCCGTATCTTAGTTACATGGTGAAATCCCAAAGCCATCCCGCCATTGGCAAAAAATGCTCGCCAAAGGGCGTGAGCAAGTACGTGCGAACCCCCAATGCACAGCTGAGAGTGCTCGACCTGGCTCACCGTAAGAGGAATCACCGTGCCCAATCCGTGATAATCAGGCACGATCCCTCTGGGAACTGGTAATTGATGCAGAATGAGGGCCTTTACATGTTCGTTCTCGAAATATTCATCCAAGACATCCTTCGGGCTCAGCCGGCCCATTCTGAGGAAGTCCAGACCCTCCGGACTAGCCTGCAAAATGGAAACCTGGCCAGCAGGCGGCTGAGGTTGAGTGAACAGAGCGGGGACAACGACAGCTTCCATAAACTCGCGGTAATTCTCGGCCATTTCTCGGTAGGCCTTGGCATCCTTTCTGGACACCCGTGCAATGGAAGCACACGTATTGTCCAAGTCAGCGTGCATCGTGATGGCCTTTCCATTCTTCAGGGCAATGCCGGCCTGAACCGGGGGGCGATGATACCGGGCATTGAATTTTTCTAACTCTAAGTCCCGAAAGGGAGGCATGACATTGATCGTGTCGTGGAAGTGAGAATGTAAATTGTGAAGGAATCCGGGGATGGTGATTTCTTCTGTACTTAAACCACCCCCGATTTCCAGTCGCCTCTCGAGGATGAGGGTTTTGAGGCCGGCCTTTACGAGGTAATTGCCGAGAATCAATCCATTGTGGCCGCCACCGATGATAATGGCATCGTAATCTTGCATCTTTTCCTCTCCTTGTGATCGGGAAGACATGGAAGTGAATTAAAAAAGGGAGATGCAAAAAATTGACATGGCTACCCAGACGATATATAAATAGAAACAACAGGTCAAGGATTTTTCTTCAAGAATCTCTCATCTCTCGATTTCCGCTGCCTGAGTTTGCTCTATGTACAACCTCGTTCAGCCCAGAATCATCTCCATGGGTCCGGGTGCTCTACGGTCTCTGGAACAAATTCTGCTCATGATGGATCCGAAGAGTATCCTCATCGTTACGGGTCCGA
>JACRCA010000273.1 GCA_016234425.1 Deltaproteobacteria bacterium
AGCCGTGAATATCTCTCTTTTCATCATAGTATTTTTTGCGGAAAGAAAAAGTAACCGGGGCCCCTACCTTTAGATCCTCCAGGGTACAATCGGTGAAATTGCACATGAACCTTCCTCCCCCTGCAAATTCCACATAACCGTACATCTCGGGGGGATCGTATGAGGCGGCCAGCATATCTCCCGTGTAACTCAGGATCCGCCCTTGCTTATCAGCGAAGGAATAATCTTCCATCTCATCGATGGCTCCACAAGCCGGGTTGGCACAGACTCTCTGCGGCGGGTATTGCGGGGACCCGCATTTCTGGCACCGCAACCCGATGAGGGCCAGAACAGCCTTCCTTTTCCTGTAGACTAAACTCCAGGGCGTTGAAAAATCTGCCTCCCCCCGCAGGCCAATGTCCACCGGCACCATCCCGCGAAATACCACATATTTCTGGTAGCTAGTCATCTCTGCTCGCTTGGCTAGATACCCTTGCACTCCAGTCCTCTTTTTCAGCTCCGCGATCTTATCCGTGACCTCGAAATAAAGGGCATCACACCCGCTTCCAAAACTCACCACCAAGAGCTTATCTCCAGGTTTGGCCTCCTCGAGAGCTCTGACCAGCATTAAGGGGGAATGGGCTGTGCCCGTCTCACCGATCACAGCGAGCAAGGGATCCTGAACCTTTGCCGGATCTATTTTTAACATCCTGGTCAGGTTCTTCCGCTCGGAATCGTAATGGCATTGAAAAATGATTTTGGCAAAATCGTTTATCTTAATGTTACATTTATTCAGGAGCCCGCCTACAACGTGGGGAATGAATTCCTCAAATCCTAAGTCCCGAATCCAGCGGTCCTCCCACTGGCGGTCGAAGCTGGTTTTCGAGCCCCGATAATGGTCGACGAAATCACAGGTCAAAGAATAGGAGCCTTTAAATTCGGCAATGACTCCTTCTTGCCCGACCAGAAAAGCCGCCCCCCCATCCCCGAAAATCATCTCCTGGGGGCTGCCCATCTTTCCCAGCCGGCAATCGGCCGCGCCTACCAGAATCTGTTTGGCGTTCCTTGCCGCCCCCCCTTCCAGGGCGCAAATCAGCGCCGAGGTTCCGGACTTCAGCGCCCCGGAAAAATCAGCGGACCGCACATCCTCCCGCAAGTTCATAGCTCCAGCGATGATCCCGGCGTTTTGCCTTTCCAGATAGGGCATGGTCGTGGAAGCGAAAAAAATGCCGTCAATGGCCGATCGGTCAAAGCCGTCCAGGCAATCGATGCCCGCCGCGGTGGCCATGGTGAGACTATCCTCGTCCTGATTGGCCACGGCTTTTTCTCCCTGCGCCAGCATGATGTTCGCCGGGTTTATCCAGCCCATGGCCTGGAAAATAGCCATGCGTTTGAGCCTGTACCGGGGCACGTAAGCTCCATAGGACACAATTCCTACCATAAAGACCTCCCCTCAAAATCAAAAAGGATTCAAAGAAACTCGATCTGCTTAAAGCCCGGATGCTTTTCTTCTAAAATCTTCCTGATTTCCTTCTGGCTATCTTCGGCTGCAATTCTTTCAACTTCTGAAACCGCCTGCCCGGATTCGTTGATCTTTTTCTTCCAGAAGCGGATATATCCGGGTACTTTGATAAAGGCACAGCCCCCCCTCCCGCAGCAGGAAGCCTCAATTCCAGCCAGTCCGAGAAAATAGAGCACCTCCTTCCCCTGATAATCTATTCTTCCCTCTTCTACAAGAATATAGCCGCCGCCGAAAAATTCGACCCTTCTATTCAATTCTGGGTGGATATATTCGCCCATGGGCGAATCCTCTGCCCCGCAGACTTCTGGGGCTCTGACCCTCCTCGTCAGGATGACCTTTCTGAGGGGTCTCTCAGGATCTCTCTTCGGTCTGATGGACTCAAGCTTTATATTTCCAATTCCGTCTTCCGGTAAATGACCACCTCGAAGCCATGGACATCCACTTCATACTGGGCCTGGCCCAATCGGATATCATATAATTTTCCGCCCTCCCAGTTCTCCCCCTCTTCTCTAAAGGCTCTCACCTGAAGGAGATAATCTAAGATGGCCCGCACTTCTTTAAAAGTCAAATCGAAGTCAGTAATGATGTTGAAAAATAGATCTCGGTGGTGAAAAGGATAAACGTCCATAAATCCTTATTTTCTCCTAAAATTTTGGGGCTCATCGTAACAAAAATAGAATGTTTCTTCAAGGCCTTTTTCCAAAGACCAAGAGTCTTGTAGCCACAGAGATCACCGCGAAGGAAGGAAAAACAAAAATCGAACCTCAATATGCCGATCAGGGTTTTTTTATATCTTGCGCTGGTCTTTGTTTTTCTTACTCTGGGAACTCTGTGGGCTCTGTGGCTGTTTTACTTCCGGTAAATCTCAGGGTTGAGGATATTGGGGGGGATTTCTCCCCGGAGGACTGCGAGTATGTTATTTACCGCGACGAGGCCCATCTTTTCCCTGGTCTCGAAGGTGGCGCTGCCAATGTGGGGAAGAAGCAAAATATTCTCCAGGTGAAGGAGTTCGGGATTTACCCGCGGCTCATCCTCGAAAACGTCGAGCCCCGCCCCGGCGATTATCCC
>JACRCA010000279.1 GCA_016234425.1 Deltaproteobacteria bacterium
GGGCTCACCACCACATGCCCTTCCTTAAGGATATGGAGCGTAAGATCCCACGAATTCATCCCGAAAGCCCGCACATCGGAAAAGATGTAAAAAGCTCCCTGGGGATATGGCGTGATCATCCCTTCAATCTCTTTCAGGCCATTGTAGAGCGCCTTTCTCCTCCCATCATACTCCTGCCTCATCTCCTCCACACAATCCTGCGGACCGCGAAGGGCAGCCAATACAGCCATCTGCGTGAAGGGGGCAGCGCATCGGGCTGAGGCCTGATAGATTCGGGACATGGCTTTGGTGAAATCCGGGTTGGCTGCAGTGTATCCGATCCGCCAGCCGGTCATGGCATAGGTTTTGGAGAAACTATTCACGATGATCGTCCTTTGCCGCAGTTCTTCTGAAAGGGAGGCAATGCTAATATGTTTCAGGCCATCAAAAACCAGTTTTTCATAAACCTCATCGCTGATCACTAACAGATCCTTTTGCAAAACGATCTCTCCCACCATGGCCAGCTCCTGCTTATTCATCACAGTGCCCAGAGGGTTCTGAGGATCATTCAGGATCAGGGCCTTGGTCTTGGGCGTTGCCAACCTGGGGATTTTTTCCCAATGAATAGAAAATTTCTCTCCCTTCTGCTCAACGGGGATAAAAATAGGCCTTCCCTGGACGATGCTCAGCATATTCAAATACGGTCCAAAAGTGATCTCGGGAAGCAGGACTTCATCTCCCGGGTTGATGAGGGCCATAAGGGCAATGAAGAGGCCCAACGTTCCTCCCTCGGTAATCAGAATCTCCTGATCGGAGTGGTAATTCACCCCGAGATCTTTTTTAATCCTATCACTAACGGCCTGACGAACTTCATCCAGCCCTTCAACCGGCGAATAATGGGTCATCCCTTTAGCCAAAGCCTCTTCAGCGGCCTTTTTAATGTGACTCGGGGTATCAAAATCAGGTTCTCCTTGAACTAAGCGGACAACCTTCTTTCCAGATTTCTGTAATTCTTTGGCCATCCGATTTACATCATGGACACCCTTGGCCACTTTTCCCTGGACCCGATCGGCCAATAGCCTCTTAGCATCTAATTCCATCCTTCCTCCTTTTCCCTCGAAACCTCACAAAGAATCTGGGTCGATCCCATAGTATTATTTCAGCTTTTCTCTCGACACAAATCCATTGGCCAGGTCCTTTTTCACTAAATCCCTGTCCCTCTCCCGTGGGTCCCAGAAGCCACCTCCTCCTGGGGTATTGAGAGTGAGCACATCGCCAGGTTGAACCCGAATATTGGTTTTGGGATGGATCCATTTCTGGTTTAATTCCATCCGTCCTGGTCTGCCTGATTTCCCCCCGCGCATCCCTCTGGCGGGAAATTTAATCCTCTCCGAGAGGAAAGCCAAGGTACAGGGAGAGTCTGCGGTGATCTGGATTTCCATCTCCTGCCCCAACCCTCCGCGATATTTTCCCGGCCCCCCCGAATCTGGGAGAAGTCTTTTTTGCAAAACCAGCACCGGAATCGTATTTTCTATTATTTCGACCGGCGAATTAGAGATATTACTGGGAAAGGGTAGACAGGAGATCCCGTCTTTGTGCGGAGAAGCTCCTTGACCTCCGTTCAGAAAAAAGAGCCCGGCAAATTTCTTCCCCTGGTCAGTTCCGGAGACATTCACTCCCCAAAGGGGAGAGCCAGAATCAGCCTGGATCCTATCTGGAATCACATTCGCCAGGGCTCCGAAGACAGCCGTGGGCAGGAAGTGGCCGACCATGGACCGGCCCCCGACAGCAGCTGGATATTTCGGGTTGAGAAGGCTCCCTTCAGGTGCCGTCACTTCGATGGGACGAAAGCACCCTTCATTGTTGGGGATCGAGGGACACACCGCACATTTAATGGGATAGGCTGTATAGGCATACGTATAGTTGAGAACGGTATTCAAACCCCGATTGATCTGGGGAGAGGTACCAGCATAATCTACTTTCACATGATCCCCTTTGATCTCCAGAGTGAGGCTGATCTTCAGGGGTTCCTCAAACCCGTCCAGGTAAATTTCTTCCCTATAACATCCATCTGGAATCTCCTGTATGGCCTGGCGCATGGCTCTTTCAGAAGTAGATTGAATCACCCAGGCTAAATCCTCAATATCAGTGATTCCCTGCTCTTCCACAAGATCCAGGAGCTTTCGAGCCATCATCTCATTGGAGGAGATCATGGCCCGGAAATCTCCCATGACCAGATCGGGCTCCCGGACATTCCGGCGGATAAGAGTCATCAAATCTTCGTTTAACTTTCCTCTTTGCCTGACCTTCAGGGGCGGGATCTGCAACCCCTCTTCATAAATCTCCGTAGAATCTGCGGAACGCAGTCTTCCTCCCATATCGGGAGCATGAGCAATACAGCCGGAAAAAGCCACCAGCTTTCCTTTCCGGAAAATCGGCGTGGCCATGGTTACATCCGGCAGATGGCCAGTGCAGATCCAGGGGTCATTGGACATGATCACGTCCCCGGGTCTAAGAGTCTGCGGAGGAAAAATTTGCAGAAATTTTTTGACGGAAAGAGGCAGGGTACAGATGAAAGAAGGAATGGAGCGGGTGGACTGAGCGAGCGAGTTTCCCTGGGCATCCATCAAAACACAGGCAAAGTCATTTGACTCCCTCACTGTGGTGGAGAAGGAGGAATATACCAAGGCTGCGGAGACCTCATCCACGATGGCGGTCAAGCGACTCCAGATGATTTCCAGACTGATCGGATCGTATCTCGTTCTCATCTTCAAACTCCCTATTCTCAAAAACCAACCACAGAGACCACGGAGAATTCAATGTAAAGTCATGAGCCAGGGCTTCCTCATAGGCGCTCTCTAATAAGCCAGGCCTAATGCGGA
>JACRCA010000281.1 GCA_016234425.1 Deltaproteobacteria bacterium
GGCCTGCGCTCCAGCGCCGAGGAAATTTTTTTCACGGAGAGCCGGATCATCAAGCTAAGTCAGATTCTCAAGGCCATGGACCAGCAGGGGCGGGCAGGCGATAGCTTGAGAAAAAGAGTCTCGGAAACCGCGGAGTCCTTCTCTGACCTTAAAGGATTAAAGAAGGCCTCCATTGGTGAATTGGTTCAAGAGGCTTCTGCCCTTCGTGTATCCTTGCAGAAGATTTATGAGCGCACGCTGCAGGATAGAAATGAATCACAACGCCGCTGGCTGATGGGCCTGGGGAGTCTGATCTTTCTTGGAATCCTGGTCATCATGGGAATTGGATATCGCAAACTTGACCGCATGGGGAAAACGCTCTTCCTTTTCCTGCTCATTGGAGGGAGCATTTCTTTTTTCGCCTGCTCATCCGATCAAGTTGAACCCGCTAAAAAAAGCGCGGCCCAGGAACGGTTGGAGCAGTCTTTCCAGGCAGCCTCCCAGTCTTTAGGCCGAATGGAGGAGGCTTTCTACCAGGCCTACCTTTTGGCTGATATGGCCAGAGAGTGGTCAAAGATGGACCGCAACGCCGCCGAAAAGGCCTTCCAGTTAGCCTGGCAGATGGCTTTGAGAGCGCGGGAGAATGTGGATCAGATAAAAGGCCTTAAGGAGGTCCTTTCCCAATGGCCCGATCAGGGAGAAGCCCGCAAAAAGAAAGTTAATTTTGATCTGGTTCTGGATTTACGCGATGAACTTCGTCAGGCCGAGGGGCTCACCTGGGTGCTTCGGGCCGTGGCCGAGCAGTGGGTTCAGGTGGATGAAAAGAAAGGACGCAGAGCCTTGGAATTTGTCTACCAGGAGGCTTTGAAGATTGAAGATGGCGAGTTTCGCGATCGAGACCTGAAGGCCATTGCAGATGCCTGGGCCGGAATTGATGGAAATCGAGCAGCGGAAATTGCCCGTTCCATCAGGGAACCATTCTTAAAGGCACTGGCTTTAACAAAGGCAGCTCTAAGCACCCGTGGCAAAGAAAGAGCCAGGCATCTTTTCAACGAAGCCTGGAAGGAAGCAGAATCCATCCCTTCGCCATACCCTAAAATGAAGGCTTTCATCCGTATCTCGGCTGCCGCTGCCAGGACAAATACGCGAGATAAGAAAGCATGGGCAGGGGGAACATTTTCTCAAATCCAGAGTTTGCCAGATCATCAGCTCCAGGCCTTGGCCATGCAGGAGTTGGTCCGGCAGTGGGCCCCTTTAGATTGGGAACAGGCTGACCGTTGGGCCAGCGGAATTTCTCCCGGTTTTCCAGCTGAGCGGGCTTATGCTTTTATTCACGTCGCCAGAAGGAATGCAGAAATTCCCAGAGAAAAAGCGGAGAACCTTCTAAAAAGAGCCTTGATTGAAGCCTCCAAGATCGATGATCCCTGCGAAGCTCAGAAGATCAAAACCTTGGTCGTGAAAGGCTTTACTGGATTTGAACCCGAAGAGGCTCTGCGCATCCTGCCCCAGCTCGAAGATCCTTTCTACCGCTCTGAGATTCTGGGGGCGCTGGCCGAGCATTTTCCCAGGAAGGATAAAAGAGGAGCCCTCGAGCTGGCCGAAAAAATTCCCCTCGAACCCTTTCGCACTAAAACTGTCGTGAGAATTGTCAGCCAATGGATGCTCCAGGAGCGGGAAAAAATTAACTCCATATATCAAGAAGCCGCGGAGGCTGCCTCGCTCATCCCCGATCCATATTCCAGAGTGTTCACCCTCATCGAGTTAGGGCAAAACTGGGGCAGGTTGGAAAGGGAAAGGGGGGCAGCTCTCCTGGAGGAGGCCGGGAAATTGGCCAAGGAAATCTTCAGCCCATCGAGGAAAGCTGAAATCTTCGAGGCGCTGGCCGAGGCCTGGAAGAAAGCCGATCAAGCCAGGGCTCTAATCATTCTGGAAGGAATCGACCCGGAAGTAATTCGGGCTCGGAAGTCCCTGGAGGAAATTCGTCTCCTATTAAAAATTGACCCTCCTAAAGCTTACCAGTGGGCTGAGGCCTTTCCATCTTCCTTCCCCATGGAGAAGGCCATAGCTTTGGATGAAGTAGCGAGAAGCATGAAAAGCACTCAGCCTGCCCTGGCTTCTGATATTTTCCTGAAATCTTTGGAGCAGGTTCTGTCACTTCCAGACCGGCCCAGGCGTAACAAACTCTTATCCCAGTTGATCACAGAGGCCGCTTTGCTGGATAAAGAAAAAACCTTCCAGAGGCTCCTTCGGATTGAAGACCGGGAAACTAGAGAGCTGCTACTCAGAGAAGCAGGACTCACGTGGCTTAAGGAAGATTCCTTAAGGGCCATGAAGGCAGCCAGCGAAATCTCCGAAGGCTCCTTACGTTGCGCTCTGTACCAAAAGATTGCCGAAAGAGAAGCAAGAAAACCCGAACAGTCCCAAGAAGCCACTCTTATCATACTTTCTGAGCTGGGGTGGGCAAGAGAAAAGGCTAAAAAGGATGAGTCCCAGGCCATCCCGCATTTGGCCAAAGCCGTGCAGGAGATCGAAAAGTTTACTGACCTGCGGGATCGTACCTATCTCTTGAGCTGGCTGGCTGCGGAGTGGGCAGCAATCGATGAGGGGAAAGCTTTAGAGGTGGCGGAGAAGATCCCCGCTCACTTTTCTGAACCCCTCTCCTACACCCTTTTACAAGTTGGGACTCAGCTGCGGAAGTGGAACAGAAAGGAAGCGGAATCTGTTTTCCAGAAGACTCTTTCGGCGGCAAACCAAATTCAGGATTCCTCCCTTAGAGCCCGAAGGCTTCTCCAGTTGGCCAAGCAATGGCAGATGATTGACCAGGAAAAGGCAAAAGCCCTCCTGGAGAAAGCTGAAAATGAAATCAAGAAAGGCGTCTCTTCGCCCGCAAAGAGGGAAAAAATCCTGAGGGAGATTTTACTCGCCCAGGCTAATCTGGAACCTGGCGAGGTTTCAGCCATAGCCCGAAATGCCGGTCAACCTGATTTGCAGGCAAGAATCCTTCTGGAAAGCGCGAAAGTTTTCAGCAAAGTTAATATCGAGGAGAACATCAAGACCCTGGATAAAGCTTGGCCATATGCCCAGAAAGCGAAAAATGCCCGCCTCATGGGTGAAATCGCGGGGGTTTGGTTCGCCCTTGACGCTCCTAAAAGCCTGGAAGCTCTTTCTCAGGTCGAGCCTAAGGGGACTCGGATTAAGGCCCTGCGTCAGATGGCTCTTCATTATGGTTTGTGGCAAAAAGAAAAAGCCAGGAACCTGTTAGAGCAGGCTACGCAGGAAGCTCTGGGAATGGATGGCCTTAAGGAAAAGCTCATGCATCTGAGAGAGATCGCCCAAGATTGGACAAGAATGGATAAAGAGCGGGCCAGAGCAAATTACCTCAAAGTCTATCACCTCATCGAGAAAGCAGAACTTTCCTCCCCGAAATTTTAAATTTAGCATTGCCCTTTTGGATTTTGATTTCTTATGGGTTGTCATTCGAGAAATCTTTATGCTATGATGCCTGCGCTTTCATAAGATCATCGGTCGTCCAAGCGATCTTTAAAGGAGGAGAAAAAATGGATTTTGAGCTGCCGGAAAATATTCGACTCATGCGGGATACTGTCCGCCGCTTCGTCAAGAAGGAACTGGAACCCGTCTCCCAGAAGGTAGAGGAAGAAGAAAAGATCCCGGAAGGCATCGTGCAGAAGATGCGGGAGCTGGGATTATTCGGACTATCCATTCCGGAAGAATATGGAGGGATGGGGTTGAACACCCTGGGAGAGTGCGTGCTTAACGAAGAATTTGGGAGTGCCAATGCCTGCTTCCGGTCTCGTTTCGGGACCAATAATGGCATTGGATCCCAGGGGATCCTGATCGATGGGACTCCGTCGCAGAAGCAGAAATACCTTCCCCGCATCGCCAGCGGCGAATGGACCGCAGCCTTTGCCCTTACTGAGCCCAATGCCGGTTCTGATGCGGCCAACATTCAGACCAAAGGGGTTAGAAAAGGGGATGTTTATTTGCTCAACGGTCTGAAACATTTCATTACCAACGGGGATATCGCCAACGTGGTCACAGTAATGGCGGTGACTGACAAGGAGAAAGGCACCCGGGGGGTCACGGCTTTCATCGTAGAGAAAACTTTTCCAGGGTTTTCCATTGGCAAGATCGACCGCAAAATGGGTATTCATGGAAACAATACTGCTGAACTCGTCTTTGAAGACTGCCAGGTGCCGGCGGAAAATATCATTGGAGGCGTGGAAGGGAAGGGGTTTGTGACAGCCATGAAGGTCCTGGAGAAAGGACGGATAACGATCTCTGCGGCGTGTGTGGGAACGGCTCAATATCTGCTTGACCTGAGCATCGCCCACTCCAAACAGCGAGTGCAGTTCGGCAAGCCCATTTGCGTCAATCAGGCCATCCAGTGGATGCTTGCGGACATGGCTATCTCGATCTACGCGGGAAGGCAGATGGTTTATCATGCCGCTTGGTGCCGCGATCAAAAACAGCGGGTTATCCAGCAGGCCGCCATGTGTAAGGTATTTTGCACGGAGATGCTCAACCGAACGGCGGACGCGGCCTTGCAAGTCCATGGGGGGATGGGGTACATGAAAGAGTCTCCCATCGAGCGGGTTTATCGCGATGTGAGAATAACTCGAATTTTCGAGGGAACATCCGAGGTGCAGCGGATGGTCGTTGCCAGGGAGCTGCTGAAAGATTAAAATTTTTTGGGACGCGGATTCACCCTGTTAGATGTTTACTATCTAACAGGGTAAACGCAGATTAAGGCAGATAATTATTTAAAGTTTTTAAAACTGTATTCTATTTAAAATCCCTAAATTCTGCGAAAATCTGCGTCCTATTACATTGGAGGATTTGCATGATGGTGGCCAAAAAGCCTAAAAAAGAATATTCCAAACCAATCACGATTCCAATTGATAATGTGGCCCAGGCTTATCTGGAAGTTCTCAGAGATCGAGGAGTCAAATATTTCTTCGGAAATGCCGGCACGGATTTCGCTCCCTTGATTGATGCTTTTGCCCGGTTCGCTGCTGAGGGAAAAGAATTTCCCAAGCCCATTCTGGTTCCCCATGAATTTGCAGCCGTGAGCATGGCTCACGGCTTCGCCATGGTCACAGGAGAGCCCCAGGTGGTGATGGTGCACGTAAACGTGGGGACCTCCAACGGTCTGACGGGCGTAATGAACGCTTCCAGAGCGAACATTCCCCTGATCTTCACGGCCGGGAGGACGCCGATTACTGAAGGGGAAATCAAAGGGGGTCGCAACCTGCACATTCACTGGGCGCAGGAATCCTTCGATCAGGCATCCATGCTGCGAGAGTACGTGAAGTGGGATTACGAGCTTAGAAATTTTGCCCAGGTCGAGAAGGTCGTCGATCGGGCTCTGAGCATTGCCCTGTCCGAGCCAAAAGGGCCGGTATACCTGAGCTTGCCCCGCGAAATCCTTGCCGAAGAGCATCGGGAGTTTGCCTATACCCCCGCAAGTCAGAAACTCTATGCCAAACCCGGACCGGATCCTCCAGCCATCCGGCAGGCTGCCCAGTTGTTGCAGGAGGCGAAAAATCCCCTGGTGATTACTTCCATGGTGGGGAAGAATCCGGCAGCGGTGGGGGAGTTGGTGAAGCTTTGCGAATCTTTTGCCATCCCTGTGACAATGGCCCTCAGTAACCTTTACATGAATTTTCCGACAGAACACCCCTTACATCTTGGTTTCGATCCGATGAAATACCTGGGGAAGGCGGATGTAATCCTGATTATCGAGTGTGATGTTCCCTGGTTCCCGATCAAGGCTAAGCCCAGGGCTGGTGCTAAAGTCATCCAGATGGGCATTGACCCATTTTTTTCCCGTTATCCCATGCGCACCTTCCCTGTGGACGTTCCCATCTCATCTGATCCGGAAATTGGGCTGAGGTCTCTGAGAGAAGCCCTTTCCATCTATCGATCTAAAAAAAGAAAAATTATCCAGGAGCGGTTTAAAAGACTGGCCAAAGAACACCACGAGCAGAAAGCCACCTGGAAAGCCATGGCCGAAAAATTTAAGAAGGACCGCCCCATCGACATGGAATGGTTATCCTATTGCGTGGGCCGGGTAAGGGATGGGGATACGGTAACCATCAATGAATATGATTTGCGGGTGCACCAGGTTCCTTTCCATGAACCTGCGTCCTTCTTTGGGTCTCCTATGTCCAGCGGCCTGGGGTGGTGCTTCGGGGCGGCCTTGGGGGTAAAGCTGGCGCGGCCGGATTGCGTCCCGATCGTCTGCCTGGGGGATGGAACATATCACTTCACTGCCCCAACTGCCTGCCATTTCGTCGCCCAAGATCTTCCTGTGGTGGTGGTGGTTTTCAACAACCAGTGCTGGAATGCGGTAAGAGGATCGGTCATTGATCTTTATCCGCAAGGGTGGGCGGTGAAAAAAAATAATTTTGTCCTTTGTGATCTTGAACCCTCGCCCGCTTATGAGAAGATCGTGGAAGCCTTCGGAGGTTATGGAGAGAGAGTGGAAGACCCGGCAGAGATCATCCCGGCACTGAGACGGGCGGTGAAAGCGGTAAGAAAAGAGAATAGACAGGCTCTTCTCAATGTCATCTGCAAGCATCCATGATTTAGGAATTTTCGGGGACGCAGATTCACCCTGTTAGATGTTTACTATCTAACAGGGTGAATCTGCGTACTAAATTACCGCCATGCGTATTTTGATTTTTTTTGTTATCATTATGATGTGGATAGTTGCATTGCCCGATCTAAGCATGGGCGCAGAGAAGGATAGAATGCCACGAGAGATATCTTTCCCTTCAGAAATTGGGGGATGGAAGTGGGATGGAAAGGCGAAGAATTATAACTCTCGCACCCTTTTCGATTACATCGACGGGGCCGCAGAACTTTTCCTGGCCTATGGTTTTAAAAACCTCACTGTCCGGCGTCTTGAAAAACCGGGACAGCCGCCCATCGTCGTCGAAGTTTATGAAATGGGCTCCTCAGAAGACGCCTATGGGGTTTTCTCTTTTGAGCGCCAGGACGAAGATGCCGGGATCGGCCAGGGATCGGAATTCGGGGGAGGATTGCTTCGTTTTTGGAAGGGGAAATATTTTGTCAGCATATACGCAGAAGGGGAAGGGTCTGGAGTCGAATCTGGAATTCTAAGTGTGGGGAAAGCGGTTGCCCAGTCCATTGGCGAGATAGGCCGCGAGCCAAAATTGATCAGCTACCTGCCGGGCGAGCCGGCTGGACTGGTCGAAAGGAGCCTCCGCTTTATCAGAAGTCATGTTCTCCTGAATCAGCGTTTTTTTGTAGCCCACCGGAACATCCTTAATTTAAACCCGAAAACGGAAGCCGTGCTTGCTCAGTATCTTCGTAATAGGCAAAAGAGCCATCTTCTGCTGATCCGGTATTCTACTGTCAGAGAGGCCGGAGAAGGTTTCCAAAGTTTCACCAAAGCTTACATGCCTGAGGCTGCCGGTAAGGATCGTTTGCTGACCGAAGACCGAAAATGGACCTTTGCGAGGCAGAACAGAGAATTCGTCCTGATTGTTTTTGGGGCATCGAACGAAGCGGATGGCGAGGAATTGCTCCAGGCTGCCGAGGAGAAAATATTAATGGGACGCTGATTCACCCTGTTAGACGTTTACTATCTAACAGGGTAAACGCAGATTTTCTGGATTTAAATAGAAAAGGCCTGGTAAGGAATTTTCTTAATGTAATTGTGAGGAGCCCCACCAAAGCGGGGGCAAATGCAATTTTGATTTTAAAAGCTTTAGGCACTTTAGGGCATTTTAGCGCATTTTAGGCACTTCTCTGAGTTTATCTGCGAAGATCTGCGTCCCCTATAAAGGAGTCGAGTATGACGGAAGAAAGGGTGATCACCCGTAGGGACTTCTTGCGTAAGGCAGCTGGAACGGCCCTGGCCGCTGCTTTGGGGTCGGGGATTCCAGGGGAAGCCCAAGGGGAGCAAAAAGGAAAAGTTGTTCTCATCCGGAATGCTGAGGTCCTGGGCCGGCACCAAAAGGCGCGCAAGGAGATCCTGCAATCCATGCTGGATGAAGCCGTAAAAACCCTCCTGGGGGAAAATGAAGCCCTGCAGGCCTGGCGGAAGCTTTTCCAGAGTTCGGATGTGGTGGGAATCAAGAGCAATGTCTGGGGGTACCTGCCGACCCCTAAAGAATTAGAAGAAGTCATCTGGCGCCGGCTGCTGGATGTTGGAGTATTGGGAAAAAATATCGGTGTGGATGACCGGGGAGTGCTGGATAACCGCATTTTTCTCAATTCAACGGCGCTGGTCAACGTGAGACCTGTAAGAACTCATCACTGGTCAGGGATTGGCGGGTGTATCAAGAATTACATCATGTTCGTCCCCGACCCTCCGGCCTACCACGGGGAAACCTGCTCGGATTTAGCCAAGATTTGGAGCCTGCCGCTGGTCAGGGGAAAGACTCGTCTGAATATCCTTGTTGCCCTCACTCCCCAGTTCTATGGAAGAGGTGCCCATTTTTTTGACCGACGGTACGTCTGGCCCTATAAAGGGCTTATTGTAGGCACAGATCCTGTAGCCGTTGATGCAGTGGGCGCCCACCTGCTGCAGGTGAAGCGGATCGCCTTTTTCGGTGAAGATCGAGCCCTCGACGTTCCCCCCAACCATATCACCGTCGCCGATAAAAAATATAAATTGGGTGTTAGCGACTTAAACCGCATTCAATTGATTAAACTCGGCTGGATGGAAGAAGTGTTAATTTAAGGGTTCCAGGATCCGAGTGTTCCAGGGTTCGAAGGTTCTAGGGTCCAACGGTCCAATGAAAACCAGATTTGGAGGGACGTTCCGGTCTACACCCGAGGATTTGACACTTTGCACCGAATTGGCTTGGAACAATTACTTATCGAGAGGACTCCTGACCCCGAGTATGTTTTTTGAGGCGACATGAGTATAAATCCAGAACTAGCCCCATTCCTTGAAGCCTTGACGAACCGGCTTTTCTTTTATAAAATTAGCCCATTAGCAGAATAAAATTAAAAATAAATGTTATACGCAAATAGTCTAAACGTGGGGGACTTTCATGAATAGATTCGACCTGCAACAGATTGCTGAGACAAGAATAAAAGAAGCACGAACCTTGCTACAAAATGGATGCTTCGAAGGAGCCTATTATTTAGCAGGTTACTGTGTCGA
>JACRCA010000276.1 GCA_016234425.1 Deltaproteobacteria bacterium
ATCCGGGTGGATTTCCAGAACCGGGTAGGGTTCTAACTCCCGCAGAGATTTGATATTGCGGTGTTCCGCGTGAAAAAAGAGCACGCTGCGCCTGCCTGTGGAAAGAATGAGAGGGTACTCTTTAGCCAGTTCTGGGGTGCTGTAGGGGCTCATATGGGGCTCTGCATAATAGGGTAGAGGATCATACCCCCAGCGTTCAAAATGGGTGGAATAAAGCTCGACCTTTCCAGTAGGAGTATTGAACCCCGGTTTTCCATCCTTACGCAGAAGCCCTTTCTCATACCTCCGATAAGGAGCGGTGGGATGGCCCTTGGGTGGAAATACCCAGCCTTTCTCTTTCAGCTGGTCATAGTTCAGGCCTGAGGGTCTCAAGAAATCATCAAAAAGATGGCTCAGGCTCTTCCACTTCAGGTTGGGATTAAACCGGCGAGCCAGCTCGAAGCAAATTTCCTCGTCAGGTTTACAATCTGGTACCTCGATGGCCTTCTGCATGGCGTTCAGGGGAGTCCACCAGGCACGGATTCCATCCCGTTCAGCCATTGTGGCTGCAGGAAGAACGACATCAGCAAGGGCTACGGCCGTGGGATTCATGAAAAGGTCCACCACTACGATGAAGTCGAGACGGTTAAGGGCTTTGTAATATTTTCTCGGATTGGCCGCAGAGGCGAGCATGTTATTGCCAGCGATCCAGGCACCCTTCAGGGGATAGGGTTTATCGGTCAGCATGGCCTCCAGGATCATATCTGCCTGAGCCCTCCAGTGGAATTCTTTTACCATCGGGTAGACATCGACCCCTATGCGTTTGGCCATCTGCTCAGGAGGCATGACATCACCGTAATACTCAGCGATGGCTTCCTGGCTCATGGGGTAAGGGGGCACATCGTAGGCCATTCGGGCAATCGCCATTCCTCCGGGGATATCGATGTTTCCCGTGATCGTCCAGAGGTGGATGATGGAATTGCAGACGATAGCGCCTTCAGCAGCAAGATCCACGGGAACCCCCCACTGGATCGAAGCAGGATGGCTGGTGGCAAAAAGCCGGGCTGCCTCGATGATCTTTTCTTGGGGAACCCAGGTGATCTTAGAAACTTTATCGGGAGGATACTCCTGCACCCGCGCCGCCAGTTTGTCAAAGCCATAGGTCCATTTTTCGACGAATTTTTTGTCGTAGAGTCCTTCGTTTATAATTACATTGAGAAGGCCTAAAGCCAGCGCCCCATCAGTGCCAGGACGAAGCTGTAACCAGATCGCAGCTTTAGAAGCAACCCAGGTATAGATGGGGTCTACAACGATCGCCTTGGTTCCTCTTTTCATGCAGTCGATGATCCAGGGAGCCATGAATCCATCATTGCAGGTGGCTGCCGGGTTTTGTCCCCAGATAAGAGTGCATTGGGGAAGGACAAACTCTGGATTGTCATAACGATCCTGAAAAAATTGAGAGCAGTCGGGAACCGTGTAGTCTCCCTGCGTAACCCGCATGCACACGAGCCGGGGATGGAAACAGGAATTCCCGGTCAGTCCTCCCTGAAGCCAATTGGGGCTTCCGTATGAGTAGGACAGCAGCAAAAGCCAGCCCCCCACGTTTCTTCCTGTACCTTGGATGAAGATCATGGATTCAGCTCCATGCTTGTCCCGGATTTCTTTCATCCGTTTTTCCATCAGATCATAGGCACTGTCCCAGGAGATCTTCTCCCACTTGTTTTCCCCCCGTTTGCCCACTCTTCTTAAGGGAGAGCGCAGTCGGTCCGGGTGGTAAATATACTCCTTGATCGCGAGAGCCCGGGGACATAACCTTCCATTGTTATAAGGATGGTCAGGGTTCCCTTCCATTTTTTGGAGTCTTCCATTCTTGACGTGGATGAAAACCCCGCATCCTCCGTGGCACCCCGGTCCGGCAGACCACGTGATAGTCCTTATGATTTTTTCGTTTTCGTGCTCTTTAACCATACATCCTCCATAAAGCCACTTAAATCCCCGTATAGCAGGCTAAATCTAAACCATTCTAATTTTTTTAAATCCTATGTCAATGTTTTTTATCCCAGGCGCGCGCTCGTCACCTTTTCCTCCACAAAGATAGGAAGGGAATTTTATTGACCCGACGATAGTCTCATGATAATTTAATCGCCGTTGGGAACTATGATAAAGGTATATTTTTGAATTATTGGCATTTGTTTCAGATTTAGGATTTCGATATTATGAGATTCGGAAAAAGGATGTGATGGCATGGCAAAAAGGTCCGTTTTCTCAAAACGCACTCTGGGGCTGAATATCTTCCCGACCCGAGAGGAGATGGGAAAGGCTGCCGCCAGAAATGTATCTTTAGCCATGAAACGCTTTATCCAAGAAAAAGGCAAAGTAACCATAGTCTTCGCCGCTGCCCCTTCGCAGAATGAGTTCCTGGCTCATCTGGCCCAAAAAAAGAACCTGGACTGGTCAAGAGTCGTTTGCTTCCACCTGGATGAATACGTAGACCTTCCGCGGCATCACCCAAATACCTTTGAGGTCTATTTGAAAGAGCACCTCTTCAATCATGCTCGCCCTAAGGCGATCTATTTCATGAAAGCGCTGAAAGGGGAGGCCGAGGAGATCTCTCAGAAATATGCCAGGCTCATCAAAAAATCTGGAGGATTGGATATTGCCTGCATCGGAATCGGGGAGAATGGGCACATTGCTTTTAATGAGCCAGGCTCGGATTTTTATGATCCCCAAATGACCAGGATTATTACTCTCGACGATCGCTCCGTTGAGCAACAATACCGCGATTACAGAGACCATCCCAACCCCAAAGCCAGGTATCCATCCCTGGAAGCTGTCCCCAGAAGAGCAATCACTCTCACCATTCCAGCAATCCTTTCGGCCAGAGAGATTTACACCATCGTCCCCGGCCCTCAGAAAGCAGAGGCCGTGAAGAAAATGTGGGAAGGCCCCATTGACCCCTCCTGCCCCTCCTCCGCTTTGAGGCTGCATAGATTTGTGAAGGTTTACCTCGATGCAGATTCAGCCAAGGATCTGAAAAAAGAACCATCCGTTTAAGATGTGAGCCATAGCAGCAACGGCTTGGTCTGAACAGAAAGGCAGAGATCGGAGAGAATCAGGAAACTCGGAGATAACTAAGTTGTCCCCGGAATTTCTCTGGCTTTCAATTTGGGACTAATTATTGATGGATGATACCTCTAATTTGGGCCGACGGGCAAAAAGCGTGAGGATGGCCGACGTCACGAACGCCAGGGCTGCGATGAGGAAGGCGAATCGGTAGCTCCCACTTTGATCGAAAATATACCCCCTAGGACAGGACCTATAATTCCCCCCATAAGGGAAGCACCATGGATGGCACCGATGATCTCTCCCAAGGATCGGGTCCCAAAGAAAGAGCCGATCAAACCGGGAATTGTGGTGATCTTTCCTCCGTAGAAGTAGCCATAGATGAAGGCAAAGATAGAAAGCATCCAGAGGTTTCTGACGCCAATCAGCCAAAACAGCATGAGAGCACATATCAAACAACTGAGAAAGAGACCCCATTTCCATCCTATCTTTTCGGATATAAGGCCCATCCCGATCCTGCCGAAGATACTGATTCCACCAATCAGCCCAAGGGCGCTGGCGGCAAAGGTCTTGGAAATCCCTAAGTCCGTTGCGTAAGGAACGATGTGGATCATCACCATGTGAATGGGAAGGTTGGTAAAGAAATAGATGAAGGTAATCAGCAAGAAAGTCTTCGTTTTTATAGCCTCTCTGGCTGGCCAATCTTGGATTCCCTTCGGTGCCGAGAGATCCTCCTGGCTTGTTTTTTCCTCCCACCCGTAGGGTTTCAATCCTTTCTTTTCCGGATGTTCCACCATAGCCAGGGCATTTAGAGTGAGAAGGCCCCAGTAGAAAATGCCGATGATTACATAGGCCGAACGCCAACCAAAGGATGTGATCAAATAGTGGCTTAAGGGGGCAAGCAGTAAGGTCCCAGCGCCAACGCCGGCAGTGACCAAACCCAAAGCCAGCCCCCTTTTTTTAAAGAACCACTTTTGCACCGTGGCATTGGGCAGGGAGACGGTTACCCCTGAACCTAAAGAGGCAATGACGTAGAAGAGGTAAAGCTGCCAGATACTGTGGATCTGGCTGCAAAGGGATAAACCGATGCCAATGAAAATAGCCCCCAAGGAAAGAGCACGTTTAGGGCCATATCGATCGGTTAGTCTTCCAAAATAAAAAGTAGAAATTGCATAGATCACCAGATGCAAGGAATGGACAGACCCGGTCAGGGCTCTTCCCCAGCCAAATTCGGCCTGAAGGGATTTGAAAAAGACGCCGAAGGTGTAAAAAAGTCCGTAGCTCGTAGCGGCTACAAAGCAGGTAGCTACAATAATCCACCCATAAAAGAAAGGAATTTTTTTAGTCGTATCCATCAGGTTTGGGAGCAGGCAGAAAAAGGCTATCAAAAGGGGGAAAGGGAATCAAGGAAAATCAATTTGAAATTATACGGTATTCCGATTCCAAGGAATACCTGTTCCCCGGGAGAAAGGGGTCACCCATCAAAAGAATTTCTTTAAACTCATAGCTGAATAATTACTTTATTCGCCTGGGCTTTGGCGTCCAAGAGGATTTCGAAAGCTTTGCGCAGATCGCTTAAAGGAAGCTGGTGGGAGATCAGGGGTTTTAGTTGAACTTTCCCGTCCCTCACCAATTCCAGGGCTACCTGAAAGTCCCAGCAATAGCCGCGGCATCCCCGGATCTGGATTTCTCTTTGAACAAAAAGGTTGACCGGAAAGAGGACGCGGTGCGGTTCCTCAAAGAGGCCAATCAATACACAGATTCCGCCCTTCTTCAAAGATTCTGCGCTCTGGCGCAAGGTCTTCTCCACTCCCACGGCTTCAAAAGATCTGTCCACCCCAAGCCCATGCGTCTCCTTGATGATTCTTTCCACAGGGTCTTCTTCAGCTACATTGATGGAAAAGTGGGCGCCAAGAGAAAGAGCCGTCTTTAGGCGGTGTTCCAGGAGGTCGACGATAAAGACTTCACTGCCGCCCGCAGCTTTAACTACCTGGAGTAGGAACAGCCCAATCCCTCCAGCGCCGAAGATGGCCGTGCTGTGTCCCAGCTCAACCTGGGCCTTGCAGCAAGCGTGAACCGCAACGGCCAGAGGCTCGAAGAGAGCGCCCTCTTCAAAAGAAATGAAATCTGGCAGAAGATGAACCCAGTTCTCTGAAACAACGAAGTAGGGGGTGAAACCTCCCTGCCCGGAGCTGTATTGATAACCGATGTTCTCACAGAGATGGTATTCCCCCCGGATGCAGAAGTAACAGGTTCCACAGGTGATTACGGGTTCAACAGCTACTCGGTCCCCCAGAGATACCTTCGATACAGCCTTACCGGTTTCAATCACTTCTCCAGAGATCTCGTGGCCGATGGCCATGGGTAAGGGGGCCAGAGGGTGTTTCCCCTTGTAAATGTGCAGGTCACCCCCACAAATGCTGCAAGCTTTGACCCTTAATAAAACGTCATGGGAACCAAAAGGAGGCAGCGTTCTTTTCTTAAATTCCACCCGCCCCGGTGCGGTGACGACAGCCATCGGATATTGTTCCATAAGAAACCCCTATAAACGATGAACAATAGACAATGGACGATGAACGTTAAACGACGAACGGTGAATATTTTCCGCTTTTTCATGGTTTATTGTTCATCGTTCATGGTTCATCGTTATTCGTTTTATTCCATAAAAAAATCTTTCCTCGGCCCAAACTTTCGTGGTATCCCGAAAATCTCCCGCAATTGATCAGCCATGAGAAAGGCAGGTGGCGGGCAACCCGGAACATAATTCGGCAGATGCCTGTACTGGTTCTGGCAGTTACCGATGGGAAGGAGGACGGAATTTGAAGACGCAGGCAGGCTGGCCTGGGAGCCGAGGCTAATCTCCATTGCGGGAAGTTGATCAAGGGATGTCCCCGATTCCTTCAGGCGGTTGAGGGCGATCCGCAGCCCATCTCTGCAGGGATTGCATGCTTTTCCATCCCGGAGTCGGATCTTTTCATTATCGATCTTCAGGGGAGCGCAGGCGGGGATAAAAGGGCGGCGGACTTCCTCGATGGATCTTCCTAAGATCTTGATTTCTCCCTCTTCTCCAATCCCGTACCCCATCTTTCGGGCAATAAAGAGGGGGGGCACATCCGCAGGGTCGATACCCATGATCCGGGAAGCAACCATATCAACAGCTACCGCATCGGTTCCGCCCATGAGCAGGTTCAAGCCCACAGGGGTCCCGGCGATCGGGCCATCTCCTTCCAGGGCGATCAGGCCATCCACCACGATCAACTGAGGCTTAAGAACGGCGTTAAGCTCGGCCACTGCCTGGTTAAGGCCCAGGTAATGGAACCTTTTTTTTTCATCGTAGGTGGTTGTGCCTTTCAGGTTCTTCATGGCCACAGTGATGGTGCTGCAGAAGTGGGTCTTGAGCACCGGGGCATTGATGAAAAAATCAGCCCGCAACACTTGTTTAGAGACATGAACGCTCTTGAGCAGACCTCCTTCAGGGGTTTTGATTTCTTCAAATTCTCCATCGTAGAGATCCAGGAGCCGGGCTCCTGTGGCTCGAGCCACTTCCTCGTAGCCATTGGCGGCAAAAGCTTTCTTGGTGTTCAAGCCGATGGCCGTTGCTTCACCGATAATTACCTCCGATGGGTCGGCCTTTTGCACTTCCTCCACCAAAGCCTGCATGAAAACCGGACCTGTGAGCATTCCTTTTTCCCAGAGGTTTTCCTCAGCCGTGAGGTTGGGCTTGATAAGCACCCGGCTATTTTGGGGGATTAGCTTGGATGCTGGCCCGATCAGGGAAAAGAGCTCTCCCATCATCCGGCGCACCTCGCTCAGGTCTCTTCCGTTCTTCCCTTTGACGATAGCAACTGAAGTAGGCATTTCATTTATCCTCCTGGGCAATTTAGCCGTCCCCTACTTTGTCATGCGAGCGAAGCAATCTCGTCTTGGACGGGATTGCCACGGCGCCCCGCGTTTCGCGGGGCGCCTCGCAATGACGATTTTCGGCGTTTTCCTGCGCTAATCTGCGTCCCAACTATTTTTGGTAAAATTCCACCGCCCCTTCAGAGCAGAGGGCTACACAGAGGCGACATCCGTCGCATTTTTCCGGATCGATGGCTAAGTTTGTTTCGATAACGGAGATGGCTTCGTAAGGGCAGGCTTCGAGACACTTGAGACATTTGCGGCATGCTTCCGGATCGATTCTTGAGGCATAGGGGATGTCTCCGCGGATCTGGCTCGGGGCGATGATTTTGTTCACCGAACGTCCGCAAAAGTCAGAGATGGAGTTGTAACCCTTGGCTTCCATCCAGCCAGAGATCTGTCGCAACCACCTTTTAATGATTTTATGACCGTGCACCATGATAGCCGTGCAGACTTGAACTGCCTTAGCTCCACAAAGAATGTAGGAGATGATATCTTCAAAAACGTCGATGCCACTTCCACCGATGACGGGTACCTGGAGATTAGCCTCCGAGGCTCGGACGAGCCACTTGCGGGTAATGGGTGCTTGCCAGGGCCCGCCATATCCGCCCATGCCGCCCCAGTAGATGGGTTTTTCGGTTTCAATCTCCAGGTAAAGGCCCTGGAACCTTCCGGTGAGGACAACGGCATCAGCCCCTCCAGCAATCATGCGCTGGGCAACGAGAATCGGGTCAACCCCTTCCCCGACTACTTTGCCAATCAAGGGAAGGGAAGTCCACTTCCGCACCAGTTCTAAGATAGAGTAACAGAGCTCAGGATTCCGTCCGGCCACCATGCCGGTAGGTTGCTCTTTCTCTACATGGGGGCATTGGAGGTTAAGCTCGATCATGTCAGCCCCATTCTCTGTGACCAACTCGGCAAGTTTGGACCAGGTCTCCACATCCGTTCCGGCGATGGAAGCAATCACCCGCACATCAAAATCATGGGCTTCCTGGACATAGGCCTTCATCTTTTTAACATATTCTTCGGGCGGGATGGGGTTAAAGCGTTCTGTGGAATAGAGAGAAAAATATCCTTCTTGATCAATGGCCCCGGGATGTTCGATATGGAAGCGAGGCCGGGGTTGTTTCCTTAGCCATTCGGTGTAACAGAGGGTCTTGGTGACAAATGCTGCTGCCTCACTCTGGATACATTTCTTAACCATTGCCGATCCGTAAGTGGGCGTGCCGGAGGCAATGATGATAGGATTTTTAAGGATAACATCCTTGATTTTTACGCCGAGGTCGGGCATTGAAAAACGAATCCTCTCCTAATTGCGAAATTCGGAGTGCGGAATGGGGAATTGAATTTAATTAGATAATTTTAGGCATTTTAGTGCAATTTAGGCATTTAAGCGCATTTTAGCGCACTTTAGGCATTTCTTCTATGGGAATTTGGAATTGAATTATGCAAACTCTTCATGGGATAATTCCCCAAAGATCATCATTGAAAAGGACATCAGGATGGCCAAAATTCCTGAACAATTTTATAGAAGGGGATAGGCATATGGCTAAAAAGAAAGAATGGAAAACGCAGAGATATTATCACGGTCCGGCTGGAGCCCATCGACGAGCGGTTTACAAAGCCATGGGCTATACCACCGATGACTTAAGCCGGCCTTTGATTGCCATCGTCAATACCTGGGGAGAAGTTTGCCCCGGACACTACCACCTCGATCATCTAACGCGCACTGTGCGGGATGGCATATGGAAAGCCGGAGGAACTCCCCTGGAATTTACAGCCATCTCCCAATGTCCGACGGCCAGCCTGGGGGAACCTATGATGCGCTACGACTTGCCAACGAGGGACCTGTTGGCTTTCGACATCGAAGCGATCGTAGAGCAGCAAATCTTCGACGGTCTGGTCATTTTAGTCTCCTGCGACAATGTTGTCCCCGGTGCCCTTTTGGCGGCCGCGCGCCTGAACCTTCCCTGTCTGATCCTTCCAGGAGGATGCATGGAGGTTGGTCTTTGCCTAGGCCGGCAGGTAACCCTCTCTGACCTGGATGAGCTCATCTTTGGCGCCCTTCCTCAGGGGAGGGTAGATGGAAAAACAATTGAGCTTCTGGAGGATGCCGTCTGCCCTTCTCCAGGGGCCTGCCCGATCATGGGGACAGCTAACACCATGCAGTGTTTAGCTGAGGCCGCGGGTATGACTCTCCCTTTTGCTGCAACTGCCCGGGCCGTATCTGCCGAAAGACTGCGCTTGGGGAAAGCTTCTGGGGAAGCCATTGTGCGCATGGTCTTCAACGGAGAGACCCCATGTTCCATTCTGAAAGGAGAAAACCTGGAGAACATGCTGCGGGTCTGCCTGGCTCTCGGGGGTTCGACGAATGGTATCCTGCATCTCCTGGCTCTGGCCCGAGACCTCGGTTTGGAGAAAGAGATGAACATAAAGAAGGTGGATCGATTCAGCCGCACCACACCCTGCATATCTGACGTACGGCCCGTGGGAAAATATTTTCTTCCGGATCTTCACGAAGATGGTGGAGTTCCAGCGATCATGGCGGAGTTGAAGCCACTTTTGAACTTGCCAGCCCGGGGGGCGGATGGACGATCGGCAGGGGATTGGGTGAAAATTGGTGCCGGGCGAGTTAAGCAGGAAAGACGCTCAATTCGTTCTCTAAAAGATCCTTTGATTCCTCATAGTGGAATTGCCGTGCTCCAAGGCAATCTCGCTCCCATCAGCTCTTTAGCCCGAATGCTAAATAACACTATCCCCTACCACCGGGGACCGGCGCGCTGCTTTGATTCTCAGGAAAAAGCAGTGGCTGCCCTGAAATCGGGGAAGATTAGAGAAGGAGAGGTCATCGTCGTGCGCTATGCTGGGCCGCGGGGAGCTCCGGGTATGCCGGATATCTATGCTCTGCTGGCAACGGTGGTGGGGATGGAACTGGAGGGAAAGTTGGCTGTTGTGACAGATGGCCGCTTCTCCGGTTTTGCCCGCGGGCTGGGGGTTTGCCAAGTCTCGCCAGAAGCGGCGGTGGGTGGCCCTCTGGCTTTACTGAAGGATGGAGATGTCATCTCGATTAACTTGCTTGAGCGGTCGCTGAATGCCGAGGTATCGGCCGCACAGTGGGAAGCGCGGCGGGCCAGATGGCGCCCCCCGGAAGCGGAAAATGCCCCTGGCATTCTAGGCCTATTTGGGGTCAATGCCGAGCAGGCTCACCAGGGGGCGAGATTGGTGGCTCATCCTGCCCATTGGGAAGAAATCTAAAAATTTTGTCGCGCCATAGAGATACTTTGAACCTTTATTCCAAAGCTAGGTGCTTCGAAATTAGATATTCCGGGCTCGGATAGTTTGATTACGAATTTTCTTGACATTCCGACGCTCATTTTTTAGAATGCCGCTAAAAGATTCCCAGAAAAAGGCACGTAAACCCAGAGAAGGAGGAACCCATGAGCAACGGAACTTTTCCTATAAACATGAGAGATATCAAGTTTGTCCTGTACGAACAGCTGGGCGTTGAGCGGCTTTGCCAGTTTGATAAATTCAAGGATTTCTCCCGGGAGACTTTTGACATGGTTCTTGAGGAAGGGGCCAAGCTCGCCTCAGAGGTGATTGCTCCCCTGAACTCCGTCTCTGACAAAGAGGGTTGCACTTTTGAAAAAGGGAAAGTCAAAGTTCCAGAAGCCTTCCATGATGCCTTTCAGAAATACTGCGAGGGCGGCTGGATCGCTGCTTCGGTGGATGCAGAGGCAGGGGGGCAGGGGCTTCCGGAATCGGTGGGCATTGCTGCCGCGGAGATGTTTGTGGGCGCTTGTTGTGCTTTTACCACCTATCCCGGCCTTACCCGCGGTGCGGCCAACCTGATCCAGAGCTTCGGGACGCCGCAGCAAAAGAAGCTCTTTTTGGAAAAGATGTACGGTGGCCAGTGGACTGGGACAATGTGCTTGACCGAACCCCAGGCCGGAAGCGCCGTGGGAGACACTAAGACCATAGCCAAAAAAGTAGGTGACCACTATTTAATCCAAGGCACCAAGATTTTCATTACTGCTGGAGAACATAATCTGGCGGAGAACATCATCCATGCGGTCCTGGCGCGGACCGAAAATGCCCCTCCGGGCATTAAAGGCTTGAGCCTCTTCATCGTGCCCAAAATCCGCGTCAACTCCGATGGGTCTCTAAGCGAGCCCAATGATATAACCTGCGGGGGCATCGAACATAAGATGGGCATCAAGGGCTCGGCAACCTGCACCTTAAATTTCGGGGATGAGGGGAGGTGTCACGGATCCATCCTCGGGCAGGAAGGAGAGGGAATCAAGCTCATGTTCCAGATGATGAATGAGGCCCGCATAGGCGTGGGCCTGCAAGGATTCGCTCTGGGAAACGTCGCCTATCTGCATGCCCTGAAATATGCCAAAGAACGCATTCAGGGTGTAGAAATAACCAAGATGAGGAACCCCAACGCTCCCCGCGTGCCCATCATCAAACATCCAGACATTCGCCGGATGCTGCTTACGATGAAAGCTTACGTCGAAGGCTCACGGGCCCTTCTTTACCAGACAGCCTATTATGGTGACCTGGCCAGAGTGGCCTCGGACCCAAAAGAAAAGGAACACTATGAGAACATGATCGACCTCCTCACCCCGATCTGCAAGGCCTACTCCACAGACCTAGCGTTCCGGCTCACCGAATGGGCCATCCAGATCTACGGAGGTTACGGTTACTGCGGCGAATATCCGGTGGAACAATTTTGCCGGGATGTGAAAATCACCTCGATCTACGAAGGAACCAACGGCATTCAGGCCATGGATTTGGTCGGCCGTAAACTCTCCCTGAAGAAGGGGGCTTTGTTCATGGGCTGGATGAAGGAGATCAACGAGTTCATCGAGAAGCAAAAAGGCCATCCAGCCTTTGGTTCATCAGTCGCCCAGTTGGAGCAGGCCAAAATTACCCTGATCAATGTATCCCTGCACTTTGCCAAGGTGGCTGCCGGGGGAGACCCGCTCTACCCGATGCTACATGCCTGCCCATACTTAGAACTTTTTGGGGAAGTGCAGCTGGCCTACCTCCTCCTGCAGCAAGCGATCATCGCCCACGATAAACTGCAAGCCAATTTCCAGAAAACAGGAGCCACAGCGGCGGAGGCCCAGGCCAAGGTCGTTGACGAACAGCCCGAAGCAGCTTTCTATGCCGGGAAGCTTCATACAGCCGAGTTCTTCACGAGCAATATTCTGCCGAGGGTGCAGAGCACAGCTACGACTATTCTTAGCGGGAACCGGAGCGCGCTGGCCATTCCTGAGGCGGCGTTCTAATGAGATTGATGAATTTGGGAATTGAGCAATTTAGGAATTTAGATTAAAAAATTAATTCGCAATTCCTAAATTCGCAATCCGCAATCTCCATGTTTCCAGGAGGTGGTCCAAAAAAGGATCACCTCTTTTTTTGCCAACAAAAAAAATCATACCAAGTTAAAATGAAAAAATATCTTTTTTTGTAACAATTTAGCTTTTTGAAAAGGCCCTTTTGCTGGTTTACTCGAATCGTCATTCCCGTGAAAACGGGAATCTAGGCTTGTCCCTGCGAAAGCAGGGAACCATATCGAAGATTGTGGATTCCCCGCATCAA
>JACRCA010000277.1 GCA_016234425.1 Deltaproteobacteria bacterium
CCAGTTCGGGTGTTGATGGCGTCTATGGTCGACCCCCTTTCAAGCAAAAAATGCCGAACATGAGGCAGCTCGCCAACCTTTATCCTCAATATTTTCAGATCGTGGTCCTGGAAGGATCGCGAATCAAATCTGTTGCGGACCTTAAAGGCAAAGCGATCGGGCCAGGCCCAAAAGGGCATACCGGTGAGTTTGCCGCCCGCCAGGTTCTGGAAATCTACAAACTTTCTTACAAAGACATGTCCAAAGTCCATCATATCGGCTACGCAGATACCGTAGGCCTGATGAAGGATGGGCACTGTGATGCATGGCTGTTCTGCACTACGATTCCTGGCTCGTCGGTGATGGACCTGGCTTCTGCCCGCAAAATTCGCCTGCTCATTTTGCCCGAGGATAAAATAAAGGAAATGCAAAAACTTAATGCTGGATACATCCGGCGCCTGATTCCCAAAGGAACTTACCAGGGTGTGGATTACGATGTTCCCACGTTCGGGTTCTTCACCCATCTCATCATCAGCGCCAAGCTCCCTGATGACTTGGTCTATAAGATCACCAAAACACTCGTGGAAAATCTTCCCCGCTTTGGAGAAGTGCTCAAAGACATGAAGGGTGTGACTGCGAAAGACCTGGCTTTGGACATCGGGATTCCTTTCCATCCAGGAGCGCTCAAATACTATAAAGAAATCGGCGCGCTTTAAAAACATTCTCCACTTTTTAATTTTGGCTAAAAAGGCAGGAATCCATCCCTCCTGCCATTATTGTATTTAGGCTCACTGAGGACAGGTTCTAAACTTTTGCGAGGATAAATTTTATGACCGCCAAATTGCCTGGGTTTATCGCCAAATTAAGCACGGTAATTGCCATGGCCATGTCTGCATACCATCTCTACACCGGGGCCTTTGGCCCTCCAGAAGCGCTACTCCATCGCTCTATTCATCTGTTATTCGCTTTAACTCTTGTCTTCCTACTTTACCCTCTTTCGAAGGACAGACTTTCGGCAAAGACTCGCTGGCTAGACTTTGTTTTTTTGGGCCTTGCAGTTACTACTATCTTTTACCTCTTTGCAAACTATGACTATTTCGTTACTCGCTATCCTTATGTCCATCCACTCAGCAAAGCGGACCTGGCTCTGGGGATCATCCTGACTGTAATCCTTCTGGAGGCGGCCCGAAGAAGCATTGGCCTGGCCATGCCGATCACCGCCATCTTTTTTATCATTTACGCCTATATCGGACCCTATTTGCCTGGTCTCTTGCGCCATGCCGGCCAGAATACGGAAGCGATCGTGGACCAACTATACATGACCACCGAGGGGATTTTTGGTATTCCCCTGGGGGTATCAGCCACCTACGTGATTCTTTTTGTTATTTTTGGAGCTTTCTTAGAAAGGTCTGGCACAGGGCAGTTTTTTATGGAGTTGGCAGCGTCTACCACTGGCAAGACGCGAGGGGGACCTGGAAAGATCGCCGTGGTATCCAGCGGCCTCTTTGGAACCATATCCGGAAGCGCCGTGGCTAATGTCATGGTAACCGGACAGTTTACCATCCCCATGATGAAACGGACAGGGTTCCAGCCGCATTTCGCCGGAGCCGTGGAAGCCACAGCCTCCACCGGCGGCCAGATCATGCCCCCGGTCATGGGCGCAGCCGCCTTCGTCATGGCCGAATTTACCGGCCTTCCCTACATCACGGTATGTAAGCATGCCCTCATCCCAGCTCTGCTCTATTATATTGCTGTGTTCATGGCCATCCACTTCGAGGCCATTCGTACGGATTTGAAAGGAATGCTCGAGACTGCCCCTCGCCTGGGTGAGGTTCTACTCGGAAAAGGCCATCTGCTCCTTCCAGTAGCTGTCATCATCTACATGATGTTCGCCGGGTATACCCCCATGTACGCCTGTATCTTTTCGATTCTTTCAGTCCTCATTCTGGCCAACTTGAAGCGGGAAACTCGTATGGGCATCTTAAAGATTCTCCAGGCCATGGAGGAAGGCGCCAAGGGTACGCTGAGCGTGGCCGTGGCCTGTGCTTGTGCTGGAATTATTATCGGAGTGGTTAACCTGACGGGCCTGGGATTGAAGTTCACCAGTTTCGTCCTGTTTTTGGCCAGCGATTCTTTGGTCCCGGCCCTTATCTTTACAATGCTCGCCGGTATCATTCTGGGAATGGGGCTGCCCACAACGGCAGCCTATATCGTCATGGCCGCACTCCTTGTTCCGGCTTTAATTAAATTAGGTATTCCTACGATTGCTGCCCATATGTTTGCTTTCTATTACGCCATCATCTCTGCCATTACGCCTCCAGTGGCCCTGGCCGTGTATGCCGGAGCCGGCCTCGCCGGATCAGAAATATGGAAGACGGGCCTGGCGGCAGTGCGCATCGGGGCTCCCGGCTTCATCGTTCCCTTCATGTTTGCCTACGAACCCTCCCTCCTCTTCTTGGGGTCGCCCTGGATGATCTCACTTGCTTTTACTACGGCCACCATTGGGGTGGTTATGCTGGCCGGGGCGATGATTGGCTGGTTTTTGCGGGAAACCAATCTTGGAGAACGCCTTATGCTCTTGGGCGGATCCATCCTCCTGATAAAACCGGGGATCTACACCGACTTGATGGGTTTGGTTCTCCTTGGTTTGGTAATCGCCTCCCAGAAAATCCGTAAAAAGAAAGAAAGAAAGAGATGATTGCCCTCACTCCCTAAAGGGATCATTCATTCCCCACATGAAAGGATACTCCAATGGAAAAGAGGAGTGACTTAGTCATCAAAGGAGACGCCCGGGCTGCCAACCGCGCCCTGCTTAGAGCCCTCGGGCTTACCGACCGCGATTTTGAGAAGCCTTTCATCGGCGTGATCAACACCTGGAGTGAGATCAACCCAGGTCATGTCCACCTGCGGGCTCTGGCGGAAGCGGCCAAACAGGGGATCCGTGCCGCAGGAGGTGTTCCTTTTGAAGTAAATACCATCGGCCTTTGTGATGGCATTGCTCAAGGCCATGAAGGCATGAAGCGCATCCTTCCCAGCCGCAACCTTATCGCCGACTCCATTGAGCTGGTGGTGGATGCCAATCGCTTCGACGCCATGGTCCTTCTGGCTTCCTGCGATAAGATCGTCCCGGCCTGCTGGATGGCTGCAGCCCGCCTGGATATCCCAGCCATTATGATCACTGGCGGACCCATGATGCCCGGGCGTTTTCGTGGAGAGGAACTGGTTCTGCCCTATGCCCGGGAAGCGGTCGGCCGGCTCCGGCGCGGCGAGATCACTCCCGAGGAATTCGATGAAATTGAACGTTGCATCTGTCCAGGTCCTGGTTCCTGTGCCATGATGGGCACAGCCAACTCTACGAGTTGCCTGACCGAAATTTTGGGGATGTCTTTGCCGGGGTGTGGAACGGCTCACGCTGTGGATTCCAAAAAGGTGCGCATTGCCCGGGAAAGCGGGGAACAGATTCTTCGCCTTCTGGCTGCAGACCTGAGACCGTCAAAGATTATGACTACCGCAGCCCTGAATAATGCCATCACAGCCAGCATGGCTCTGGGCGGGTCCACGAACATTGTTCTTCATCTACTGGCCCTGGCCAATGAGCTGAACATCCCCCTATCTCTGGAGACCTTTGATGAGATCAGCCGCCGCACACCTTTCATTTGCAACATCAGGCCCAGCGGGGAATATACCCTCCTGAGCTTGGAAGAGGCCGGAGGGGTGCCTGCTGTGTTGAGCGAAATCCGGGACCTTTTACACCTGAATGTCCTTACAGTAACGGGAAAAACTTTAGGGGAAAACCTTGCGGGGGCTAAAAACCGGAATCCCGATGTCATCTTCTCCATGATAAAGCCGCTACGGAGGGAGGGCGGGATAGCCATCCTGCGAGGGTCTTTGGCCCCGGGGGGTGCAGTAGTTAAGCAATCTGCTGTTTCCGAAAAGATGATGGTCCACACTGGCCCGGCCAGAGTTTTTGAAAACGAGGAGTCAGCCCGGGAAGCGGTTCTCGGAAACCAGATTAAACCCGGCGAAGTCATCGTCATCCGCTACGAAGGTCCAAAAGGAGGCCCGGGCATGAGGGAGATGCTCAGTGTCACCGCCTCCCTGGTGGGTATGGGGTTGGCCGAATCAGTTTCTCTGGTCACGGATGGCCGCTTTTCCGGCTCCACCCGTGGCCCCTGCATCGGCCACATCGTCCCCGAAGCTCAGGAGGGGGGTCCTATAGCCTTGGTCCGGGATGGTGAACCAATTCAGATTGACATCCCCAGGCGCCGACTGGATTTACTCATCCCTCTCGAGGAAATCGAAAGGCGAAGGAAAACCTGGTCTCCTCCCCCCCTGAAGGTCAGCCGTGGCTATCTCAAAACCTACGCCGAACGGGTGAGCAGCGCAGATAAAGGATGCATTTGAAATAGAAAAATTTAGGAATTGCGAATGGCGAATTCGGGAATTAGGTTTCCCTCAACGCATAATCCCTATCCCTCAGTTCTGAATTCCTAAATCCCTCAATTCCTTAATTGGGAGTGATGATTTTTGTCATTGTTAGGAAGGCAACTCTGAGGTAGATAAGAAATATGATCGATAAAGCGGTCATAAATCAGATTCAGAATACTGTCGGCAAAGGAAATGTCGCTTTAGACAAAGAGACGAGGATCTGTTACTCTTACGACGCCACAAACCTTAAATATCTTCCCGACCTGATCGCCTACCCCACTACCCGGGAACAAATCTCCGAAACCCTCAAGCTGGCCAATGAATACAGGTTTCCGGTCATTCCGCGCGGTGCCGGCACGGGTTTCACGGGTGGAACATTGCCCGTGCAAGGAGGGGTGGTTATGGTTCTGACCAAGATGAACAAGATCTGGCAAATTGACCGGGAAAACCTTTTCGCCATAGTTGAACCAGGGGTGATTACCTATGACCTCCAACAGGAAGTGGAGAAGATTGGCCTCTTTTACCCCCCTGATCCCGCCAGTCTGAAATCCTCCACCATTGGGGGGAACGTGGCCGAATGCGCCGGTGGACCGAGGGCTCTAAAATATGGCACGACCAAGGATTATGTCCTGGGGTTGGAGGTTGTCCTGCCTACGGGAGAAATCATCTCCACAGGGGTTATAACGGCCAAAGGGGTGGTTGGCTATGACTTAACCAAGCTCCTGGTGGGATCCGAAGGCACCCTCGGAATCATCACCAAGATCATTCTGCGCTTAATCCCCCTGCCAAAATCAAAACGCACCCTGTTGGCCATCTTCCCTACTATCGATGCCGCGGCCACTACCGTATCCCAGATCATCAGCTCCAAGATCATCCCCGCTACCCTGGAGTTCATGGACAATGCCTGCATTCGTTGCGTGGAAGATTATCTCCACATGGGTTTGCCCGTAGAGGCAGGGGCCCTTCTCATCATTGAGGTAGATGGAGCTCCCGAGGCTTTGAGCGTGGAAGTTGAAGAGATTCAAAAAATCTGCCAGGCCAATCAAGCCATCGAAATCAAGGTGGCCAAAGACAATCAAGAAGCTGAAGATTTATGGAAAGCGCGGCGGGCTGTCTCAACGGCGGTGGTGAAGATCAATCCCACCAAGGTGAACGAAGACATTACGGTTCCCCGGTCCAAAGTTCCAGAAATCCTCCGCCGGGTCGAGGCCATTGGTAAGAAGCATAACCTGATCATCGTCAATTTCGGGCATGCTGGTGATGGGAATATTCATGTGAATGTGATGATCGACAAGCGACGGCCGGGCGAAGAGGAACGGGCTCACGCTGCTGTGAAGGAAATCTTCACCACTACCCTGGAGTTAGGCGGGACCCTCTCGGGCGAGCATGGCATCGGCATAACCAAAGCCCCTTACATCTCCATGGAACTGGGGGACATGGGCCTAGAAGTGATGAGGCGAATTAAGAAAGCCTTCGACCCGAATAATATTTTGAATCCGGGGAAGATATTCCCCGAAAAGCAGACGAAGCAGGTTCACCATCTTTAATGGAAAATTCTAACCAGTACCGGTCCCCGGTGGGAGATCGCTTCGCTCGTCAAAATGAGGCGGTAATTCTTTCATTTGATACGGCGGGAGATGAAGAGGAATTTTTTCTGATGGAATTCCTCAAGAAGACTGGATGTGCGAAGATTGTCGTCCCGCCTAAATTCCCTTTTGATGAAAAGCCGATAATCTTTGAGACAATCTATCCCGGGCCGATTTTGACTTCGTTCAGCCCTCTCCCGCCGGGGCCAATATTAGAAAGATATTAAAAGAATATGAAAACATTACCCCAAGTCCTGGACGAAGCCAGGAAGTGCGTTAAATGCGGCAATTGCATGGCCCAATGTCCAGTCTACCTGGAAACGTTGGAAGAACCATTCGTCGCCCGTGGAAAGTTAGGGTTAATTGAAGCGGTGGGCGAAGGTGATAGTGAGTTCAGCAAGCGATTTAGTAAAATCCTTTCCCTATGCTTACTCTGTGGGACCTGTGCGGAAAATTGTCCCAACGGGATCCAAGCAGACGAGATCATCCGCCAGGCCCGCTCCCTCTTCGTAGAAGAAAGAGGTCTCTCCCTCTCCCAAAAGACCATTTTTAGATATCTCCTGGACAGCGAGCAACTCATGCCCTTGCTACTCAAAGGAGGGGTTTCTCTCCAGCATCTCTTCCTGGAAAAGATTCCAGAGGAGAGCGGTCTGCGCCTGCGTTTTCCCGTACCTTTCATAGACCAGCGTCGGCTCATTCCTCCTCTGGCGCAAGATTTTTTCTTAGATCTCCACTCTGGTTGGGTGCGCGCCGAAAAAGAAGTAAAGCGTGTGGGGCTCTTCGTGGGCTGTGTGAGCAATTATCTATTCCCCCGCATTAGCAGGGCTGCCCTGGACATTTTCCTCCATCACGGCGTATCAATCTACATTCCCGGAAACCAGCGCTGTTGTGGCCTTCCGGCCTTCGGCTCTGGAGATGAACAAACTCCCCTTTCCTTAGCCCAGAAGAACATCGAAGCTTTTGCCGATGAGGATTTGGAAAAGATCGTTGCTCCTTGCGCCTCTTGCGCTTCCATGCTCAAATTAAATTACCCGTTGCTCTTCGACGAATCTGACCCTATGCGACCGCAGGCCCTAACTTTCTCCTCGAAAGTTACCGATGCTTCTCAATTTTTAGGACAATTTTTGGGCCAGATGACAATTAGCGGTGGACAAGGAAGGAAGGCTAAGCGAGTGACTTATCACGACCCCTGCCACCTGCGGCGCAAGTTGGGCATCTTCAAAGAACCCCGAAGCTTCTTAAAAGCTTTGCCTGGCCTGGAATACGTGGAGATGCGGGAAGCCAACCGCTGCTGCGGCCAGGGAGGCAGTTTCAACATTGCCAATTATGACCTTTCTCTCAAGATTCTGGAGCGAAAGATCCAGGCTATTGAGCATAGCGATGCAGACGTGGTGGCCACGGCTTGCAGCGGATGCTTACTTCAGATCATGGATGGGTTGCACCAGCAAGGATTAAAGAAAGAGGTGCGTCACCTGGTAGAGATAGTCGACCAGGCAACTCTTCTATAAGGACAGGGTGTCGGGTGTAGGGATAAAAAGTGTAAAAGATAGAATTTGACCTAACGGACACCGCATGATTGATCCAAATTCCACATTTCACCTACAAAGAGTCAGGATCGCCATTCTGTATCATCTGAAGATTTCCGATTGTAATCGAGTATAACGCTAAGGTTCTCCGGGAGCCGGATTTGCCGGCGATATGGTGCAGCCATTTGTTAAGTAATTTATTATGCGGTGATTGCCCTAAAAAATCCTTTTAGGAGAAGTGTGCCTACTTATCCTTGCGGATTTCTGTCTCAAACTAACTTAGATATTTGCCCAGGACACGGTAAACATTTTTGCCCATGAAGGCCGCCAGTTCTTCGCGGGTAAAGCCCACATCTGTAAGAGCTTCAGCCAACTTACCCAAATCCCGAACATCATTGTAACCTGACAAGCGTCGAAATCCGCCTCCGCCGTCAGTGCCAATTCCAATATATTCACTGCCAATCTTTTTCTTCATCTCCAACAATTCATTAGCCCAATCGCGGATAGTTTTGCTTGGCTGCTTGTCCCATGCAACGGGACGAGAACAAACCACTCCACCGCTGCTCGCTATCCATTCCATCTCTTTCCATGTTCGTGCTCTGCCACAGTTATTCCCTGTAGCACACAAATTTGTACGCGAGTCCAGTACCGGCTTTTTGCAGTATGCCACTACATCTTTCAACGTTGCTGTACTACAGTGCGCCACGTCGACTACCATGCCAAGTTCCTGCATCCGATCGATCACCGCGCGGCCTTTCGGAGTAAGCCCTCCACTATAGGGCCCGGGGTCCAAGCCTGGTCGGGCCGACATCATATCTCCCAGTTCATTGTTGTGAACACGAACGATTGTTATTATACGTACACCTAGTTTATAGAACTCATCAACTCGATCTACCCGACCTTCCAGAGCATCTCCACCTTCAAGCCCTAAAATGGCCCCTGGTGTTTCGGTACCAGGCGCAGGAATGTCAGACATCTTTAATACGAGCTTCACAAAACCTTTTTGAACAACCGTGTTCATCCAGTAATCAATCATCCTAACGGCAATATCATAGTAGCTGCCAAAGGGTGTTCTTGATGTCTGTGGGAAATCTCCGATAGCAAAATAACCACTGGCTGCCATCCCCACTTCCTTCATGAAACGAAAGCTAGCTGAGTGATCCTTCCAGTATTCCGGATTCATGTCAGGATGAGCGTGAGGATCGATAATGAGCATCCCGTCAAGAAGTGATTTTCCTTTCGTCGCGCTGGCTAGTGACTGTGTCGGATATATTGTCCTGACAAGAGCCATCCCCATCGTGGCGTTAAGTATGTTCCGTAAAAAATCACGTCTTTTGATATTTTTGTTTCCTTCTTTCTCGTATATTATTTTAAATCTTAAACCATTTAGGGCTCTCTTCTGCCAAAAAGGCTCGAATTTGATGCCATTTTTATGAAGGGAGGGCAGAACCGTCTCTGGCCCTGGCTCCCCAAAGCGTTGTACAATCTACAAGAATCATTTGGTAGGAAGGGTATAGGTGATCGTACCTTCATGATATGCTTTGGGGAAGACTTCTCCCTTTTCAAGGGGG
>JACRCA010000278.1 GCA_016234425.1 Deltaproteobacteria bacterium
ACCGCAGGAGCAATGGTAGCCCATACTTGTATCAATGGGATGGGAGGAAATGCTCCTTTGGAAGAAATCATCCTAGGAGCCGAAGCTTTCCTCGGCGTGAAAACGGGTGTGAAAACCGAGGGCTTTCGGAAAATGTCCGCGATGGTTAAGAAATTTTCCAACGTAGATTGGTACAAGCCTTTCGTGGGAAGTTTGAATGAGCAAGTGGAAGTAGGAATCGCCACCCGGCAGATGTGGGACCGGCGAAATGAGAAGGGGTACGGCCGGGCGGAGTTGCTGAATTATGAGATTGTGGGGGGCAAACCGATCGAGGTCGTCCTGGGAAAGAAAAGCGGAAGATATTCCATCATGCTGAAAGCCTGGGAGGCCGGTCTGGCTCTTCCCTCGGAAGAACAAGCCTCAGCCATGCTCACCCGCATCAAGAAGATCTCCGAGGATAACAAAAGGTGGCTCACCGAGGAAGAATTTAGAAAGATTTATTTCGAGGTCATGGGAGAAAAGAATTAAGATGACTAATCCATTAATTCAATCCCTGGTTTTCTGGGGAAAAGGAGGAGGACCAAATGTCAGAATTCGGGCTCATGGGAGTTGACTGGGAAGAACGGGTTAACTTTGACCGGCTGCGCCGGGAGCGCTTGCAAAAGGCCAAGGATGCTCTGGAAAAGTCAAGAGCCGACGCCTTATTCATTTTCGCCATGGAAGATGTGCGCTACGTCACCGGGTTCCGTTCCCATCTTGGCCCGGTGGCCATCCTTGGCCTGGCCGCCGCCGTTCTGCCACGGGGACGAGATCCCCTCTTGTTTACCCTCGATATGTCGCATTCCAAGATGCGCATGCCCTGGATAAAACCAGAAAATATAATGGAGCGCCCTTTCATCCGTACTGAAGGGGGCACCAAGAAATGGGCAGAAGAAGTGCAGGCCAGAATCGGCAAGCTGGCCGAGGGGAAGATCGGCGTAGACATCTGGACCTATGGCCTTTCCCAATGGCTGCCCAAGTATTTTCCCAAGGCGCAGTTTATGGATGGGAAAGAGATCCTGGCTCAGGCCAAGATGATTAAGACGCAAGATGAGATTGAATGTCAGAAGATTGCCACCATCATCACGGAAGCGGGTTTTCAAGCCTTTCTGGAACATCTGAAGCCGGGCCTGAAAGAATGTGAACTCTTGGCCATTGCTTGGCAAAAGTTCACCGAACTCGGCAGCGAATGGACCCAATGCGCCAACATTGTCTGCTCTGGCCCGTATACGGCTCCTTACCGCAGATTCACCTCGGACCGGGTAATCCGGGAGGGAGATTTGGTGATTGTGGACATCGGGGCTTGCTTCAACGGGTATTGGGGTGATTTCACCCGGACCTATGTCTGCGGGGATATCAGGCCCACCAAAGAGCAGATCGAACTTCACCAAGAATGCTACAACACCCTTTTTAATGCCTGCGCCGAGGCAGTTGTCGGGAAGACGAATGGCGATATCGGCAAACACCTGAACGATCCCAAAAAGAACCCCAATTCGGATGGCCTGTCTGGCGGCCATGGGGCTGGGCTGAACCCCTGGGAGCCCCCCTGGGTGGCTAATCTTTCGCCGGATGCCATTATGTCTTTGCGGGAAGGAATGCTCTTCAGCATAGAGCCCTATGCCGGAAAGCCGGGCATCGGTGGCTTCCGGCTGGAAAATCAAGTTTTCGTGGGGAAAACAGAACCGGATATTATCACCAAGCTAAGTTTCGATGAGCGGCTCTTGAAAGACGTTCACCCGTTCGACAAGACAACCGGAAGAAAAAGGCTGTAGCTGGCATCCGAGTGATTGCTGGAGATGGAGAAATGGGAGAAAAACCAGTAGGAATGGCCATCGTGGGAATCGGAATGTGGTGCAAAGCCCTGGCCAATGCCATGCAAAAAAGTCCTGCCTTTAAAATCATCACTTGTTTTACCCGGACGAAGGCCAAGCGCGATGAGTTCGCCGCCACGTACCACTGCGACCAAGAAAACTGCTATGAAGAAGTCCTGAAAAGAAAAGATGTGGAAGGAGTATTAATAACCACTCCAAATTCCTCGCACGCCGAAATAGCCGTGCAAGCAGCCTACCACGGGAAACATGTCTTGGTCGAGAAACCCATTGCCAACCAGATCCGGGATGCCCAGCGAATGATCGAGGCGTGCCAGCAGAATGGAGTAGTCCTTTCCGTTTTACATAACCAGAGGAGGCTCGCTGGCTATCGGAAGATGAGAGCAATGGTGGAGGCGGGAGATTTGGGCAGGGTCGTCATGGTGGAAACGAACTTTTCCAATAACTCGGGTTTTCGTTTAACACCTGGGCTTTGGCGCTGGTATGAGGAAGAATGCCCTGGAGGGCCTATGATGACCCTGGGGGTTCATCCTGCGGATACTCTCCAATACCTTCTGGGCCCCATTCATTCCCTTTGTTCCTTCTTCGACCGTCTCTGCCTCAATACGGAAATCAACGATACGGGCTCGGCCATTTTGCGATTTGAGTCCGGAGCCCAAGGGTATCTGGGTTCAAACTTTATAACGCCCTGGGTCAATTACTGCAACTTGTATGGCACAGAGGCGAATTTATACTTTACTGTTGAACTTCCCACCCGCAAACCGGACGAAAAACCGGGACAGTATGGGGATATCTGGAACCAGGCAGATAAATACTCGGAACTTTACATAAAGCGCAAAAGGGAGAATGGCAAGAAAAGAATAGAATTGGAGTATGGAGAAATTCTGAGGGAAGAAATTGAAGAATTTGCTGATTGCCTCCGTAAGCGAAAAAAACCAGAGACGGGCGGACCCGAGGGAATGCGGGCTCTGGCCGTAATTTTAGCAGCCATCCGCTCCGCCCAATTGGGAAAACCAGTAGAAGTGGCTGAAATCTTAGCCGGGGAAGGTTAGATGAAATAGTTTCTTGATTAACCAGAACATCCCGCAGAGGCTAATAATTTGGAGGACACTGAGAGGGGTGGTTAACAATTTTATATTCTCTGAAAACTCAAAAAATCTCGGTGTCCTCTGTGGTTATTTTTTAGGATG
>JACRCA010000282.1 GCA_016234425.1 Deltaproteobacteria bacterium
CTTATGATTCTTCCGGAGCTTTCAACTCCTTCAAGGTTAAACCTTGCAAACTCATAAATATGCGTTTCCCTGAAGCCGCACATTGTTTGTATTAGCCTCTGCAGTTCATTTCTCAGCTCAAATTCCTTGCTCCTCAGCCTGTGGGTTACTCCCTCAATTCCGTCCATAACTGCATTCTCGAAATCATAAGTCGGCCAGACCCTGTATTTTCTTTTTTGCCTTGGATGAAAATCATCAATTATCCTGAATATTACAGGATCCCTTAATGTTGTGTTCGGGCTCTGCATGTGCCCCTTAAGCCTCAGGACATATTTCCCGGCTTTTGCCCTGAACATCTCTTTCCATAATTCAAGATTTTTTTCAGGCTGATTGTACCTATGCTCGCACTCTAATTCATTTTTCCTGTTTTCCTTAATTGTTTCGTGCTTGCATGAGCAGATATAAGCGTGGTGCTCTTTTATCAGTTTTTCAGCATAATTGTAAAGCTCCTGCATATGGTCCGATGCGTAATCAATCTTGTCAGGCTTGATGCCAAGCCATTCATAGTTGTCCAAATGGATTCTATAAAATTCGTGCTCTGCAAGCTCGGGGTTTGTGTCTTCAAATCTCAAAATAAATATTCCACTGTGCCTTTTTGCAAGCTCGTAATTCGCAATTATCGCCTTTGCATGGCCTATGTGCGGGTATTTGCTCGGCTCTGGCGGAAAGGCTGTAACAACTTTCTGTCCTTCTCTTATTCCAAGAAATTCAAAAATATCTTTTTCTTTTGGCTTTTCTTTCTTTTCAAGAAGCTCAGGAGCCAGTTCATTTAACTCCTTTTCCTGTTTTTCCAATGGCAGATTATTTATTTCATTGACTATTTTTGCAGCAACCTCCTTAATCATTTGCGCATCCTTGCGAAGCTCAGAATATTTTCCAAGAACATGCCCTATCACAGAACCTGCATTCGCCTTTCCATCATGCTCTAATGCATTCTGCAATGAAACCCGTTTAACAATTTTTTCAATCTGGCATTGAAATCAAGCATTGCTTTAGATTCCCGGTGACGAATTGCCCGTTCTTGTGGTTCCTGTGAATACCTATGGCCTTGTACCAACTAATTTAGCTGCCTTCTGCAAGGCCTTCAGGAGCTCCTCCGCGCTCTGATATCTGGCATCAGGGTCTCTGTCTATGCAGCGAAAGACTATTTCTTCCAGTTCAATCGGTATGTTCTTTTTGAGGAAAGGTTCCCGTGAGGCCGTGCCTCGAATGTGCTGGTTGAGAATTTCGTAAAATGAATCTCCGTCAAAGGGAATCTCGCCGGTGAGGGCTTCATACATTGATACGCCCAGGGAGTAAATATCACTTCTCTGGTCCAACTCTTTGCCGATACACTGCTCGGGGCTCATATAAGACGGCGAGCCTACTACCTCGCCGGTACAAGTAAGGCGAATGAGATTCTCCAGTCCGCCGACGTTTTTACAAAGCCCAAAGTCTACCAGTTTGATCATGCCGTCTTTGCAGAGCAATAAATTGCCGGGTTTGACGTCTCGGTGAATCATGCCCTGGCTGTGCACGGCCATGAGGGCTTCACAGGCCTGGCTGAATATGTCCAGGCACTGCTCTATTTTGAGGTTGCCGCTACGCCTGATGATTTTATCGAGGCTCTCACCGTCGCAAAAATCCATGACCATGAAGGGTTCACCGCTGTTCATCACTCCGAAGTCGAAGACTGCTACCAGGTTCGGATGGCTGAAACGACAGAGCGCACTGGCTTCCTTGCGAAAGCGGGCCACAATGGATTGGTCTTTAGCCTGCTCAGGATGGAGGACCTTTATGGCGACCAGGCGGTTCATGTAGATGTGTCGTCCTTTGTAGACCATGCCCATGCCGCCCCTACCCAGTACTTTTTCAATCTGGTAGCGGTCGCCTATCAAAGTGGCCATGCTACCGCTGGCTCGCTTTTCCACAAGCTGTTCCGGGGTCAATTCCTGGTCGGTTCCAGGCTTCTTACCATCTATGTCTGCGGCAGGGATATTTAGCGCAGGGGTCTGGGAAGGTGAAGTGGCGGCTTCTCCGCCCAGGCGCATCTGCACATTTTGGTGCTGCGGCATGGGGGGTAAGTTGGGCTCGGTTATGGGAGAAGTGTCCCTGGGGTCTTTTCTCTGGCAGAGTGGGGCGGCATCTTCAGGCAGCTTCAGCTTCAACTCCGGATCGATCCAGAAGGCTCCGCCAAGGACAGCCATAATCACTTCGTGCAGCCGCTCTCCTGAAATTTTCTTGAGGCAATATCCGTCTACTCCGGCATCGATGGCATTGAGAATGATGTTTTCATCTTCGGCACAGGTAAGGGCAATAATTTTTGTATGGGGCAGGGCCTCCTTTATTTTGCGTGAAGCGGTTATACCGTCCACCTTCGGTAGTCCCAGGTCCATGAGGATGACCTGAGGGTGTCTGGCCAGGCTCTGCAAAATAGCAGTTATGCCGTCGGCGCATTCGGAAACCAGGCGCAGATCGGGGAAGGTGTTAAGGGCGAACTTCAGGCCAAGTCGGGTGACAGCCTCATCTTCGGCAATGAGCACGGATATAGTGTCTGTTGAAGACATAGTACCTTCCCGAGTCGGCCTGTGGGCATCCACCAGCCGTTAACCTGCCAATTGCTCTGTGCCTGTTCCGTGCCGTCCCATTTTCCGATATGGAGGGACTGAATCGATCCGTCTATTTCATTCTGACAGCTACACCGCTTGAGGAACAGGTGTTTTAGTGCTTACACACTCTTTTAATCTAATGAATGAGGTCCGGTGCAGTCTGTAAAGATGTTTCAGACCAGGAGTTGCCTTACTCTTTCGTCACGTATACGCCAGATGAAGGAGTCTGCCAGGTAGTGATGGCAATTAAAGACCGAATAAACCACGCAAAGGGCCAGGGTGAAGGAGATACCAAAATAGGCTATGCCCTTGGGCAGAAGGAAGGTGATGAAGAGCCCCACCAGCAGGATGGAGGCATAGTAAAGGAGGGAAGGGCGGGAGAAGAATACCTCCTTCAGACCGGGGGGGGCAGCCGTGGGAGAGGACTGGGCCCGCTTGAGAGCCAGTTCGCGCAAATAGTAAGAATAGGTGATTGCCAGATATTGGCTGGCATGATAGAAAATGACGCCGATCAGGTAATTGAAATTATCTCTGGCGATGAAGGTGAGGGTGATAACACTGACAATGCTCAGTATCGCCGGTAGTGGCAACATTCGACGCTCGCTATAAAATCGATAGGCAAAGGTCAGCACAAAAACAATCATCATCAAGACCAGGGCAAACTGGCTGAAGATCAGGAAACCTATGGGCAAGGGGCCCCAGAAGGGTATATCGAGCCCCATGAAGTTGAGAGAGCCGTATTCTTTGTAGGTGCAGGCTCTGGTCCAGACAAAGAGAATCTGAGCCCGCAGAAGATTTTGCACTACCAGTCTTTCAAAAGGCTCAAGATTGAACCTTCGTTTCATGGAGTAAATCATCACCACTCCGTAAGTCTGTGCCGTGTAGTGCTGTACTCCCCAGAGCAGCGTGATTTTTGTGAATATGGCCGCCCAGCCCTGATTGAACAGGCAGGGCAGACCCAGGGCAATAAAGATAACCGCCGCCAGGGTTACCAGCCGGCGGGTCTTAGCGGGGGTGGTGGCGGATGTATAAACCCTGGCCAGAGTAGCCGGACCGTGCACATCGGAGATGAGCAGGCTGCCGCAGAAAAGTATGGCGCCATAGACCATGGAGGTGGGATCGTTTTTAGATGCTGTCCCCAGGGCTGATAGACCCCAGAGAATCCAGAGCATGCCGCCGGCCACAAAAAGATAGTCGAGAAGCGGATTTAAGATCCATGGTGAAGGGCCTGGAAGGCAGGCCTCGGTGGCTTCCCCTTCTATGATCTGGGAAGTGTTGTTTCCGGAAGAAGAGGCGATGTCCTGCAAGGAATGAACTCTCCCAATCTCTCAGCCTGAGCCTCTTGCATTATAGCATCAGGGTTCGCGGCAGAGTCGGTTCATGGATTTGTCGAGACCCTCAGCCAGTTTTCGATAAGATTCCGCCTCCAGGGCTCGATCCTGGTCTCTTACCACCAGATAGAGGTTCCAGTAAGCCGTGGCGGCGCGACTGCTCTTACTGAGACCGGCTTTTTCCAGAAGGGTGAGCCCTTGCTTCAGATAGTTCTCGGCCTGGGCAAAGTCCTTATGGCGCTTTTCCTTTTCTTCGAAGCCTGTGCCGCGCATGTAGTAAACCATGGCCAGGTTGTTCAGGTCTCGCACTACCCGCAGATCATCGGCAGGCAGATACTTCACGTCATGGTCATAGACGCTCTTGTAGCATATGAGAGCCGCTTCCATCTGGTTGGCATCGCGGTGCACGTCGGCCAGTTGCCGGCAGGCATTGGCCCATTTCTCGTTGTAGGCATTGGCCTTCAGACCCCAGGTGGCGGCCATTTGCATGGTATATAGTTGCACTGCTTCTGGAAACTCCTGCTTGGCCCAGAGGGCCATGGCCAGTTCGCTTCTGGCGTTCAATAAATCATCGGGATTGGCTCCTGGATTGGCAAGCAGCCTGTTGTAACGCACCCTCGCCAGTTCCAGATTTTGCTCGATCTGGGTGTCGTAGTGATTGAGCTTTTCGTTCTCCACGGCCGCCTGCCGGACCGGGAAGGTGCCACCAATGACAATGGCAAAGACGAAGACAATCAGCAAAGCTTTAACAATGAAGATCTTTCTCAAGACGCCGCTCCTTCGCTGACCATAGGCTTTGCCGGTTTCACGCTTGCACCAAACCAGAAGCATGCATTTTTCTCAAAGAGAATGTAGATGCCCTGAATGAGAAATTCCAATACCGGAATATAGGCAAGCACACCGACGATAAATAAGAGCGGGGTACAGATGGCTGCTCTGCGGAAAGCCTTGAAATTGGAGAGCCATGAGGGCGCATTGCCTGTTTTCTTCCCTTCCACGTATACCTGCCCTTCCAGCTTCAGGTTTGCCATGTTTTCTTCTACATAGGATTTGTTTTCTTCGTTCGTGCTATCCAGCAGCAGCAAGCGCCCAAAAATGTCCAGACGGTGCAAGAAACCTGCGTATTTGACGCAGGTTAAATTGGCGCCGTCGAAAGCCAGAATCAGTGGTTCACCAAAATTGCGGCGCACCATGGCCTTTATTTTCTCCGCCAGACGGGTGAAGTCTTCGGGATAGACAAAGAGCAGATAGGTGAACATGAAGTTCCACTCGAACATCGGCAAGTTCATGAAATACTCGATACCCAGGTGCAACAGCACACCGGTGAGGATCACCCAGTAACGTGCGGGGCGCCACCAGATAAGGTTCCAGATGATAAATTCGATGACCAGGGTGCCCCAGGTGGAAAGCTGATAAAACCAGAGCTGGTCGAGAAAATGAGGCATGGGAAAACGTATGACGTCGTCATAGCGTACAGCGTAGTAAACTGCGGTGCCGTCATTCCAGTGCGCACCTTCTATTTTGCAGAGCCAGGTATGAAAGTAGGCGATCATCAACTGCAATTGCAAAAGCCGCTGGGCCCAGGGAGCCGTATAGACAGGATGGAAGCCGGTCACCCGCCAGTCTTGTTTGAGAGTCTTGAAGAGCCGATCGAGGGAGAGGGCATCGCCGGCGCTGCTGAAGGCGATACACATGGCGGCAATGCGCATGTAATTGTCGCCGGCGTTCTGGTTCAGCTCGAAGTGATGGCCGAAAGACATGAGCAGCAAGAAGACAAGCCAACTACTGAGCCTTGTGAACAGACCCAAGGTCATACAGACCGTGGCCGCCGTCAGCACATAGAAGGTGCCGTAAATGTAGGGATTTTCATTGGGCATCATCAAGAGCACATCGAACATATGGTCCGAGTGCCAGTAGCCCGCAATCATGTCTTGAATGGGGATGAGATTATGCTTGGAATAGTAAATGTCGAAGTCCGGCCAGAGGTGCACCAGCAAATTTTCTAAAAGCACAAGACCAAAGAGGATGCGAAAAATGGCCATGGGCAAAGGAGTTTGCGGCTTAAACCAGAACTGGTCCCACTTGTCGATCCAGCGTGGTCTCCTATGAGCTTTTGTTTCACTTGCGCTTGCGGCTGCTTGCATTAGCTGTAATTTCCTGGTTCTTTACTTACCTAGTTTTTGGATATCCAAGAGAAAATCTTGCGGTTTTACTTTGTAGGTGATGAGGATGTTCTTTTCCGTATGCTCCGGCAATTGATCTCTGTAGGACCAGTGTTTTGGATCAGGGGGAGGCATAGCATGGGAGTTAACTATTAGTGTCACCGTATCTGGTGGATTGCTTGGGTCATAGTTGGCTCTGGCCAGATAGCGGGCGATGCTTGGCCAGAAGGCTTCACCCTGGGGCCAGGCCATATTGTCTATGAAGAGTTTACGTAGTTTCTCCCGCTTGAACTTGGTTAAAAGGTCCATCTTCTGCGCCCGGGGAAACTCGTAGATTTTGACTGTGCCGTCCTGGAAGCGAATCAAGGCGTTGCAGTGCACATTGACCTCGCGCACATCCGGTGAAAACAAGCTCCAGCACTGCACCCAGCCGGTGGAGCACATGACTGGCCAGGTATATTGAGTGATCCACCACTTGTTGGGCGCTGCTTTGTCGGGTATCAACCAGACTCCCACCACCACAAAAAACGTAGCCAGGAAGAGGCTGATAACAGTGCGCTCTCCTTCGGAAGTTGAGCGTACCTTTGGCCCCGGGGCAGATCTCGTGCTATCGAGGGGCAGTATCTTCGACATCTCTTTGGCTCTTTCTTCCATCTTCTTGAGAAACGCTATGCCCCGGTTGTATTATGGGGGCGTCAAAGGCCTTGATCTTACCTCAATTTCCTACCCAGATTCAGCAAGATTATATTGCTTCGAAACCGTGGTGTTGCCTTTAGTAATCAAGTTTAGAATAGGCTTTGAAACTGGTATATTCTGCGAAACCGGTTGCCGTCATAGAGCTGAGCGAACCAACAATGTCTCTAGAGCCTGACAAAAGAAGCACTGCGGAAAAGGCTCAGGCCCTGCCGCCTCGCTTCTGCGAGCCAGCTCCGTTGGAGCGTCGCTTTTTGAACCTGTTTATTCTGTGCTTCCTTGGAGCAGCGCTCATCTTGAGCTTTTCAGAAACACCGCTGTTCAGTTATGAAAGCGGAAGAAAGATACGCGGCTTTTTTGCTCCCTTTGGCATGCGGCAGTTCTGGCGCCTGTTTGGCCCGGATGTGCGCACCTATAATTTCTACACCCTTGTAATAATAGAGTTCGCCGACGGCACCATCAAGTTGCGCGAATTGCCGCGTATGGAGAAGCTTTCCGTCTGGCAGAGATTTGTGCACGAGAAGGAACGTAATGTGTTTGTGCAAACTTTGCCGGGTCCGCCCAACAAAATTTTCTATCCATCCGTGGCTCGTTATCTGGCTCGCGCCAATTTTGATCGCAATAATCCGGAGAATCCGCCCCGTACCATAAGCTTCTATTTTCTCTATCAGGATATGCCCCTGCCCCTGCCTGATAAGTGGGTTTATCGTGACCAGTTGCCGCTTTTGACCCGCAAGAACCTGCATTTTGTTTATCGGGTCATGCCATCAGATCTGGTGAACTGATCGGAAAGTATCGTCGCCTCCAACTGCCGGAAATGAGAAAGCCCCGGATTTCCGGGGCTTTCCATTTGCTCAAGGAGGGCTTGTCTTCTAGCCTCCGACCGTTCCCGATCCTGCGACGCCGCCGGGACCTGCGGGACCTCCGACGCCACCTGGACCACCAGGACCGCCGGGACCGCCGGGACCGAAGGGACCACCGGGACCGCCGGGACCAGCTGGACCGAAGGGACCGCCGGGACCGCTGGGACCACCAGGACCACCAGGGCCTGTAGGACCACCAGGACCACCGGGACCACCGGGACCGCTAGGACCGCCGGGACCACCGGGACCGCTAGGACCACCCGGACCGCTAGGACCACCGGGACCAGCAGGACCACCGGGACCGCCAGGACCGCCGGGACCACCGGGACCTTTAGGACCGGAAGGACCGCCGGGACCACCGGGACCAGCCGGACCACCAGGACCGGAAGGACCACCAGGACCAGCAGGACCGCCAGGACCGGAAGGACCACCAGGACCGCCGGGACCTTTAGGACCGGAAGGACCGCCAGGACCGCCGGGACCAGCCGGACCACCAGGACCGGAAGGACCACCGGGACCGGCAGGACCGCCGGGACCACTAGGACCACCAGGACCGCCGGGACCATTAGGACCGGAAGGACCGCCAGGACCGGCGGGACCAGCAGGACCACCAGGACCGGCAGGACCGCCGGGACCAGTAGGACCACCAGGACC